>NIRF01000008.1 GCA_002878375.1 Dictyoglomus sp. NZ13-RE01 | reverse complement strand
TATTTATGGGAGCATTGTTAGTTATTTACTTAACATCAAAAATAGAGAAGGGAGAGCATAGAATAAAGTTATTAAAAGAGGAATTAAAGAGAGGAATAATAAGCTTCATAAATTTTGCCTTAAGAATAATTGAGATATTAAGATTGAGGTTAAAGATAAGCAAGAAAGGAAGAATTGTGCTTATGATTGGGGGTGATTAAAAATGATTACAGATCAGTTAGGTGATATTATTAACATTTCATTTTGACTCCCACTAATTTTTTTGATAAAATTCATCCTGTCTATAGAACGACGTTCGTTCTATTTTGGAGAAATGAAATGAGGATTAGTAAAGAGCCAGATATTAGAAAAAAAGAGCTGATTGAGACAGCCCTTAAACTTTTTCTTGATAAAGGGTATGAAAAAACTTCCATTAGGGATATACTAAGGGAAGTTAAGGGTTCACCTGGTATGTTTTATTACTACTTCTCATCAAAGGAGGAGATTTTTGAGTCCGCAATACAGTATTATGTGGAAAATTATATACAGAAACTTTCTAAAATCTTCCAAGATGAAAATCTTTCTCTATCTGAAAAATATAATAACATAGTAAATGAGGTTATAAAGGCTTTTGAAGATCTTAAATCTATTTCTCACATTTATTTTACTCCCCAATACTTTCCTTTGAGAGTAAAGATTGCCTTCAAAATTCTTGATGGGCTTATACAACCTTTCTCTGAACTTATTGATAAGTTTAAGAAGGATAAAAATATTGATAGTAAAAAAATAGCCACTTTTATCTTATATGGAGTTTATGGAATATTGCACCAAAATTCAGAAAACCAAAAGCCAAAAGATATTCAAGAAATTTTAAACACCATTTATGCTCTCACTGAAAAAATATTAAATTCGTCCATCGAAGGAAGGTGAAAGGATGAGGGAGCTATACTTTTTTGCCTTTAGACATTCAAGACTTATTCTTATTTTAGCTATCATAGTTTTTATTCTTTCCCTTTATCTGAACTCATTCTTAAAAGTTAATTATGATTTATACTCTCTTCTACCTAAGGACCTTTCCTCTGTAAAAGCTCTAAATATCTTGAGAAATGTTTTTAAATTAGGTGAAGAAGCCTACATATTACTTCCTTTTAAGGATGCTGAAGAGGTAGATAAATTAAAAAAGGAGATATCAAAAATAGAAGGAGTCTCAAAGGTATCATGGATATCAGACTTTCAAGATATTTTTCTTCCTGATTACTTCTGGGATAAAAATGTAAAGGAAAAATTTATAAAGGATGGATATACATTTATAAAAATAGACTTTAGAGAATCTTCCCAAAGTCCAACTACTGAAAAGGCTGTAAAGGAGATAAAAAGGATTCTTCCAAAGGGAAGCTATTTTACGGGAAATGTAGCTATATCCCAAGACCTAAGTAAGATTACTCAGCAAGAAACTGCAAAATACTTACTAATTGGAAGTATTCTTGTAATTGCATTCTTATTCTTAATATTCCCATCAATGTATGTTCCCCTAATTATCTATTTCAATATATTCTTAGCAATATTGATAAACACCGCATTATCTGTTCTTTTCAAACAAGAGATAAGTTTTATCTCAAGAATGATAGTAGGCATACTTCAGATGGGAGTTACTATGGATTATGCCATTTTTCTATATCATAGATATGAAGAAGAGTCCGAAAGAAGAAATAAAGAAGAGGCAGGATGGGAAGCAGTAAGAACTACAGCCATAAGTATAATTGCGAGCGCAGGCACCACTTTCGCTGGCTTTTGGGCTATGACTCTTATGAAATTTGGGCTTGGAAAAGACTTAGGATTTATTCTTATGAGAGGTGTTATTATTTCCTTCCTACTTTCTATAACTCTACTTCCGGTACTCTTCTACCATTTTCATAAAAAATGGTACCATGCGAAAAGATGGGTACTTAGAATTTCAGGAGAAAAGCTTTCAAACTTCCTATTAAGAAGAAGACATATTATTCTTGCCTTATTTATCATATGTGCCATCTCCCTCTTTATAATTCCTAAGTTTCCTATGGATTACAAAATTTTGAGGGGACTTCCAGAAAACGTGCCTTCTATTGTAGGGCAGAGAAAGTTAGAGGATATATTTAATAAGAGATCTACTATATTCATAGTAGGAGAAGAAGATCCACTAAACTGGCAAAAGATAACAAAAATTTTGAAAAATGATCCTCATGTATCAGGTATGATGGGATATTACGACATGGTAGATCCATTGCTTCCCCCCTATATGGTTCCATCAGAAGTAAGAGAAAGCTTCTTTAAAGGTGAACTTTCATATATCTCTATTGACACAAACTTGGAGTATGGCACTTCCGAATCCTACAATTTTGTTAAAGAACTTAGAAAGAAGCTTGAAGAGAATTTTAATGTAAAAATTACTGGAACCCCTGTTCTAAATTATGATCTTAAGAATGTAACCTCAACGGATTTAAATAGAGTAAATATTATCTCAATAATCTCTATATTCTTAATAATTGCTCTCTCCTTTTTATCTATTCCCATTCCTGTTCTCCTTGTATTTACCATAGAAATGGCTATTACTATTAATCTCTTCATAGACTATATTACTTATGGATTTATATTCTTCTCCTCAAATCTTTTCATAGGAGCTATTCAATTGGGTGCCACCATAGACTATGCAGTACTTCTAACCTCAAGATATCTGGAGGCGAAAAGAAAAGGTCTCGATAGATTTTCTTGTGCAAAGTTTGCCTTTGAAGGTATGAATAGTATTATCAATAGTGCAGGAACAATGTTTTTAATCTCCCTTCCTGTAGGACTCTTCTCAGACATTTTTATGGCTAAAAATCTTGCCATGCTTGTAAGTAGAGGTGCTATAATAAGCGTGATATTAGTAACTCTTTTTGTAGTTCCATTGCTTACCACTGTAGATACCCTCATTGAAAAATTTGGATTTATTAGAAAGGAGGCAAGAAAATGAAGAAAGGAATCATATTAATTATTTTTCTTTTACTATTAATAAATATTAGTGCATCTTCAATTATAAGTACTAAAAATGATGAAAGTATATATGTACTTTTAAATTATGATGGAAAAGTTAAAAAAGTGGATCTTGTAAACTGGATTGAGATAAATGGAAATGGCAATTTTTCTATTGTTAAAGATGGAAAATATTTAAAAGATATAAGATTATACAATGAGGATACAAAGGTAAGTGTATCACAAGGAAAGATAATAATTCAAGGTAATGCTCAAGGGCACAAAAATATTTATCTAACAGGCACATTGAACAAAAAACTACCCTTAGAATTTTCTATTACATATAAATACAACGGAAAAATTGCAAAGCCAGAAAGCTTTGTAGGAAAATCTGGAGATTTGGAGATAGATGTAAATATAAAAACCTTAGAGGATTTACCTTTTAGGGTTGTAATGTCCTGTGAATTTTCTGCAGATGATTTTGTTCTCAAAAATCTAGAAGACTTCATGGTTATGGTCCTTGGAAAAACTGTAAGACTTACAGGAATTACATATCCTATTCCTAAGGGAGAAATAAAGCTATTAATAAGTGGGAAAAAATTAAAGGTTCCAGCCTTTACCTTTACAGCTCTTCCCTCCATCCCTCCTGTAGATCTATCTATAAAAGACCAGATAAAAAATTTTTCAGATGGATTAGAGGGATTTCTACTACTAAATCAGGCTCATCAGAAGATCCTCAAAGGAATATTAGAGGGTTTTGAAAAACAAACCCCATCAATACCCCAAGAATTCTTAACTCTTCCCTTTACTCTTGTTAGCTATCAAAATAAAGCCTATCTACTGTCTCGAAATATAAAAAATTATCCTCAAAACTTTTCAAAACTCTATGAATTTATTAAAAATAAGGCGGAGGATAAAGAAGATAAAGATTGGCAAACCGCATTAAATATGGCGGAGAATGTTAAAAAAGAAATAGAAGAAAGCAGGTTTTCTGATGATGCAAAAGAGATTGGTGATTTTCTAAAAGATCTATCCTTCCAAAGTCAAAAGGCTATGAGCATGCTAACCACATCCTTAGAAGGAATACAAAAAATTGAAGAGCTCTTAAATATTATGCTTTATGGAGGAGAGATTGAAGGAAAGAAAATTCCAGGTCTTGTAGATACTGAAAAGGAGATTAAAAAAGTCTCAGGAAAGTTAAAGGAAAATCTAAACACTCTTCAAAAAGGAGAGGAGAAAATAAAATCTTGGGAAAAGAAGTTGGAAGATTACAACTTTGCAGGTAAAATTGAAGGAGCAAAATCTGTGGTAAGATTTTATTATAGAATTGAAGAGATAAAGTAAAACTTAAAAGACAGCCTTAGAAGATAAAGTAAGAAAAGTTACTATTGTTGAAGCAATAAAAACACCAGAAGATATTGCCAAAAAAGCCTGTTTAAAATTTAAGCCCAAAACTTTTGATAAAATTGCTCCAGTAAAAGCCCCTGTCCCTGGAGGGGGCATTCCTATAAAAATTGCAAGGGAAAAGGTAACACCCAGGGAATATATCTTGAGTTTATTAAGCTTGCTTTTTACAAACTTTTCATAAGGATTTTTAAAAGGATCTCTGTTCAAAATAATATTTTTTAAAAGATCAATAGCCCAGTAAATTAATATCCCCATCAAAGTATTTCCTAAAAAGCTAATAACAAAAGCCTCAAAGGGTGAAAGCCCATTATATATACCAAATGGTATAGACACCCTACACTCTCCTATTGGCGTCATAGAAAGCAAAAACACTTTTACAATTACATTCATAGCTTTATATTATACCAAGTTTTGGTGAGGAACAAAAAAAGTAAAGGGACAGTTTTTGACACTGTAGGCAATTATAATCTTAATAGAAGTGAATTTAAAATTTTGATATAATTTTATTATAAAATTAATATTTAGAGGTAAAACATGTATAAAGTAGAGTGGGATAAAAAATCAGGTGGAGTATTATTAGTTACATCCTCAGAAAATGAAATTATTCCTCCCCGTCCAGTATTCTATGAAGAATTAGATCTTTTAGGATTTAATAAATACTGGGATTATCCCCAGAGCCAAGAACCACTTCTTTGGAATATAGGAAGAAGATATTTTTATAAAGGAGAATTAGTAGCTGAAGTTAGAGGAGGAAATATATATGAAGAACCAAAAATAAAACTTACTGAAAATGGTAAAAATTTAAAACTTGAACCAATAAATTTAGAATTATTGATTGAAAACAATAAAGAAGCTCTAAAAACAATAGAAAATGAAGCCATAGATTTCATCAATGAAGTTTATAATAAATATAAGGATAAAGTAGATTATTTTATTGTTTCTTATAGTGGTGGAAAGGATTCTCAAGTTGTTTTAGATCTTGTAAGTAGGACTATCCCTCCTGATGAATTTATGGTTATTTTTACTGATACTACTATGGAAATTCCACCTACTTACGAAATATTTGAGAAAACAAAAGAATACTACTCAAAAATATATCCTACATTAAAATTCTTCATCGTCAGAAATGAGCAACATTCCTATGATTTATGGAAAATATTTGGACCCCCAAGTAGAATAATCCGTTGGTGTTGTTCTGTATATAAAACATCTCCCCAAGTAAGATTCTTAAGAAGATTAAATCCAGAAAAACAGAATTTGAAAATTTTAGTTTTTGATGGTGTAAGAGCTGAAGAAAGCACAAGAAGAAGTGGATATAGCAGAGTAGCAGAAGAAGTAAAACATTTAACACAAATAAATGCTGAAGTAATTCGAGATTGGAATTTAACAGAGACATTCATATACATATATTCTCGTTCTTTACCCTTAAATAAAGGATATAGATATGGTTTAAATAGAGTCGGATGTAGTATATGTCCTTTCGGATCATCTTGGTCGGAATACATAATTAGAAGTATATTTCCTGATATAGCAAATGTATATATAGATATAATAGGCAACCATCTTACTTCTTTAGGACTTCATGATGAAGAAGAACGTAAAAAGTACATTATATCGGGAAACTGGAAAAAAAGAGCAGGTGGAGATGGTGTTGAAAATAATATAAGAGTCGAATTTATAAAGGAGAATAAAAATTTTAAAATAATCATGTTTAATCCGAGAGAAAATATATTAGAATGGTTAAAAGTTTTTAAGATTATCAATATTAGAAAAAATCAAAATACCTATATAGGAGAATTGAAATTTAACGATTTTATCACAGATATAAAACTATATTTATCAGATAATTATACAGAAATAATTGTTGAAAATGATGATGTTAATATAATAAATACAATCAAAAAAATAGCATATAAAACCGCATATTGCATTCATTGTGGTGCATGTGAAGCAGAATGTAAAACAGGGGCATTAAAAGTTCTTCCAAATGTAAAAATAAATACTAATTTATGTAAAAACTGCTTAAATTGTGTTAATTTTGTTTCTAATGGATGTTTATTAGCTAAATCATTAGATTCTTCAGAAAGGAGTAGTAATAAAATGGGTGAAGCTCAAGGTTTTGGTAGATATTTAACTTTTGGAATGAGGAGTGAATGGTTAAAATCTTTTTTTGCAAATCCAGAAGAATGGTTTACACGAAACACATTAGGAAATAGACAATATCCCGCAATGATAAATTGGCTTATTGATTCAGAACTCTTAATTCATCAAAGAAAAGAAAAAATAATATCACCTCTTACTAATATTCTAAAAAAACATTCCATATTTATCTCAACACTATCCTGGCAAATAATCTGGATAAACCTATTTTATAATTCTCCTGTAGTTAGATGGTATTTAAATAAAATTCCATGGTATACAAGTCACACTTCTAAAAGTTTAACAAAGTTAGTAATGAAAGATTTTGAAATTTCTTTCAAAACTGCCTATGGTGGAATTATTTCCTTATTAAATACTTTTGAAAGTAGTCCACTTGGTAATACATTGAAGATAGGCTATATTGAAAAAAATGGAAGATTGAGAATTGTAAAAAAAATGGGCACTGATGACATTCATCCTATAGCAATTTTATATTCCCTATATAGATATGCTATTTTCAAAAAAAGGTATAAATTCACTGTATCAGAGCTTTATAAAGATACCAATAAAGATGGAAGTCCCTATTTGCTTTTTGGAATTTCCCGAGAAGCCTTAGAAAATAATTTACGTTGGTTAAATAATAAATATAGAGATCTTATTCACGTTGATATAATTGCAGATTTAGATAATATTAGCCTTTCTGAAGAAATAAAAGATTATGTTGCCTTATTGAATGATATAATGGGGAGGGAAAATTAGATGATAGAAGAAAAGTATATAGATTATTTAGATGTATTTGAAGAATTTTATCCTGTTTACGATATTGAAAATGAAGCTAAAAATTACTGGAAACAATTTATACCCACAGATGACTTTAAAATTCTTTTAGAGAAGTTTCTTGATTCCTTAGAGTCTCAAAATCCAGCAGAGAAAAAATCTATATTTGTTCAAGGAAGATATGGAACAGGTAAAAGTCATGCTACTGGAGTGATAAAGCATCTTCTTTGGGACCCTTACGAAGAAATTGAGGACTTTGTAAATAATATTGATGATTCTAAGATAAGAGAGAGATTAAAAAATTACAGATTGAAAAATCGCATATTTCCAGTGACGTTGAAGAATATATCTACTGTTTTTGATGTAAAAAGTTTATCATTGACTATAGAAACAGCTGTTAAAAAAGCTCTTATAAAGGAGAATATAGAAATAAATATAAAAAGTGAATTTGATAAATACATAGACGCAATCGAGAATGACCCACTTTATAATTGGAACGAGTTTATAAATATCCATCATGACTTAAAAATTTTAGTTAAGAATAAAGAAGAATTATTAAAAGAATTAAAATCAGAAAATATTGATGTTTTACAAGCCTTTGAAAAAAATTTTAAATATTTAGTCTCTCTAACCTCTATAGAAAATTGGCTTGAAGATGTTATAAATGAAGTTAGAAAATACGATGAAACAATTTCAGGAATGTGCATATATTGGGATGAATTTACATCAATTTTTGACCTTCCTAATAGCAATGTGTTACTTAGTATTTTTCAAAATATAGCGGAGAAAACCCCCCATAGTAATGTGTATCTCTTTATAGTAAGCCATAGAAGCCCATCCCAATCTCAATACTCAAATGAAGATTTTGAAAAAATATTAGGAAGATTTAAATATCATGAATATAAAATGGAAGAAATTACAACATATCGTATCATGTCAAAAATTATAAATAAAAAAGATTTTCTAAAATGGAAGGAACTAAGAGACGAGGTATATAGTGGTGATAATATAAATAATCTAATTTCCGAACTCTCAGACAATAAAACCTCAGAAATATATAAACAAAAGGAATCTATAAAGAATATTTTTCCTATACATCCATATACTGCTTATATTACATTCAAACTTGCAGAATATATTGGTTCTTCGCAAAGAAGTATATTTAGTTTTTTTAACGATGAAGAAAAAGGATTTGTTAAGTTTATTAAAGAATATCCTTTAAAAGATTCCTTAGGTACACACTATTTTTTAACAGCTGATTACATATGGGACTATTTTCACGAAGAATTTATAAGAAATCCAGAAAATAAACTTAAAAATGTTTTAGAAAAAGAAAGATATTTAAATGATCTAAAAAAGCTTGGAAAAGCCTATGAATCTATATATAAAGGAATTCTTTTATTGAATATTCTAAACTCTTTTCTATCCGTTAGTAGTAGTGCAAGAAATGATCTTTATACTCCATCTGAAGAAAATATAAAGAGAATGTTTATAGGAACACCTTATGAAAGATATTTAAAAGATGTTTTAAATTATATCAATAAACAAGGTTATATTCCAAAAACCCCTGATAATCTTTTCCTTATCTCTGTAACACCATTACCACAAAATGAAGTTATAATGGAAAAAGAAAATTTCAAAAAGGAAATAGAATATAATATATTAAATGTTTTTTCACGCCTTACTATAAATTATGAAGATAAATTTAAAGACCTATTTGAAAGTGGTATTTTACGCCCTGTAGAGTTATTACTATTAGATCCGAAATTAAATCCATATGAGATAGAGAAAAAAATTAAAAATGCATTTCACTATCAATTCTCTATCCATCTCGTAATTTTCTTACCAAAATTTGAAGATGAAATTAAAACAGCAGAAAATGTTATAAATAGCATAATTACGAAAAACGAAGAAATGTTTAAAAATAAAGTTTTCATTATCTGTCATGAAGCCCTTGGAGAAAAATATTTCAATGATTTGATTGAATACTTTGCAAGATATAAAGTTGCAGATAGACATGGCTTTAGTGAAGAGAAAGAAAGAAATTATAAATATATAGAAAGTATTGTTAATAAATGGCTTGAAAGAATTGAAACAGGAAATGTAAAAATATATTATTTAACTAAACAAAGAATTGCAAATTTTAATAACTTTAAAGATGTTATAAACAGAGAAATATCAAAAGAAATATTTACATTTGGTCCTGAAAATATTGAAGGGCTTCTCTCTAATGAAAATATATGGAAAAAACAAATTTCAGAAAAAACAGTAGAAATATTCTTACTATCATCTGATCGTAATGATTTAGAAGATAGAGCAAAAAGCCAGCTTTATAAATCTGTTCTTACTCTCTTAAAAACAAATAACGGAGAATATATTGTCAATGATGGTTTACTAATAAAAGAAACTATAGATCCAAATCATCCTACTGTTAGACTCTTCAGAGAAGTGGAAAGAAAGATAAAGGAAAAGGAAGGAAGAACTTTCTATTTATCAGAAGCGCTTGATTTTATTTTCAAACCTCCATTTGGTATTTATCCCAGTATAATAGGGTCCGCATTAATTTCCTTCACATTAAGACCTTTTGTAAACAAGTTGTATGAACCGAGCAAAGAAAAAATAATTGATGCTATAAAATTAAAAGAAAAAGTAATTTCTCTAATGAAATACATAATCGAGGGAAAAGATGAAGAAAACTTGAAGATAAGACTTGGTATTCCAGAAGAAAAAGAATTAGAAGATATATTAAGAGAACTCTTTGAAATTCAAACCAGTGAAGGTTTAAAGCAGACAATATATGGAGTAAAAGAATGGATTATCAACAAAGGAAAATTTCCACTATGGAGCATAAAATATATTCAAAGTAGTATAAATGATGAAACTAAAGACTTTTTTCTAAAATTAATTCAACTTTTGATATCAATTAAGGATGAGCTTAAACCGGAAGATATAAAAAAAATTAATGCCTTTTTCAAAAATTATAAGACAGATTTAAAATTAATATTGAAACCCGATAAATTAGAAGAAGGATTTAAAAATTGGCTACAAGAAAAAGTTGGCTTAATAAATAAAGAAGAATGGGACCAATTAATAAATTTTCTAAATAAGAACTTTCAGGAAGAACTTGCATTCTCTGATGAAAACAAATTATTAGTAAAAATTTCCGATTGGAAAAATTTGAGGAAAAAGGAGTTACTTGAAACAGAGTTAGTAAATATATTAGCTAATATTTTTGAATTAGAAAATGTATCAGATCTTAAATCAGTAAAAAATAAGATTAAAGAAAAAATAAATAAT
Source organism: Dictyoglomus sp. NZ13-RE01 (assembly GCA_002878375.1). Taxonomy (NCBI): domain Bacteria; kingdom Pseudomonadati; phylum Dictyoglomota; class Dictyoglomia; order Dictyoglomales; family Dictyoglomaceae; genus Dictyoglomus; species Dictyoglomus sp. NZ13-RE01. The sequence goes on along the minus strand of NIRF01000008.1, from coordinate 78,684 downwards.
GACATAAAATCTCCCTTATGGTTATTCAGTTATATATTTAATGATCAAATTAAGAAAATTATTATTGATTTAAAAGAATTCTTAGACACTGAAGCCAAACTATCGGAAGAGATTATTGAAAAATTAAAAGATGAATTAAAATCACAGGGAACATTATTAAAAAGCAATCTAAAAAAAGAATATACTAAAATAGTAATGGAAAGCTTTCTTAAAAGCTTAGATTTTGGTGACATAATAGATAATATTGATGCCTTGTTATTATTTATTCAAAAAAATATTGAGAAAGAACCGTATTATTGGGATGAAAAAGACTTAAGAGATTGCATAATCAAATATAAGTACTCAAAATTTATTGAAAAGATTTTTAATATTGAACATGTAAATAATTTTAAAGATCTCAAGAACAAGATAATAAATTCAATAATAAAACTTAATTACCCATTCTGGAGTTTTAGTCATAAAAATAATCAAGACATTAATGAAATAATCTACAAACTAATCACTTATCTAAATAGCAATTATATGGATGAAAACATAGATTTTTATCAAGAGATGCTAAATTTATTTGAGAGAAATAAGGATGGCATAGAAATGATATTTGATGAAAATAGAGCAAGAAGCAATTACAGAGAATTCATTGTAAAGACACTTGATATAAGAGATGAAGACTTAGAAGAAAATATATTTGAAAATATAATCGAAGATATTCGTTTAAATATGAAAATAGAGGAGCTACACTTGAATAAGCAGACTGTAGAAAATTATATCCACAAAAATAGTAAAAAATATAAAGATATGGTAAACGCAAAAAGGAAAGAAAATATAAAAAATAAGATAAGATCAACCAATAAAGATCTAAAGGAAATTCTTATAAAACTAATAGATGAAAATCCTTCTATCTGTGAATTCATTGAAAGGATGTTAGATTAAGAATGATATTTGGAAATCTCGATGAATTAATAGAATATTTAAATAAGGATAGAGTTTCAAGAAATACATATAGTATTCGCTTTCCTACCAGACTAATAATGCTGAGTAATTATAAATTACTACATGAGTTAATAAATAAACTTAACAACAAAGCTAATGTAATAAGCATAGGTGATATTCTCCTCGATGAAAATGAGGATAGATGGCTAACCCAATCAAACATTTACAACCTAATAAAAAATTTAGATACACAAAATGATTTTATAATTCTTGGTATTTCTGAGTTTTTGCGATTTTTTAGTGATAATGAACTTTACTCTTTTATTAATTTCCTATTAGAGATTGAGGGAAGCCCTGAAAGAAATAGAAGAATATATATTCCATTAATAGGTATGAGAAACAGAATAGAAAATGCCTTTTTGAACAAATATCATAGAAGATTTGAGTGGGACCCTTTATGGATAATAAATGACCCGGAGAAGGATAAGGTTAAAATATATCTTGTAAATTTCAATTTAGAAGATGCTAATATAAGAAATACAAAAGACTATTTGAATTTATGGAAAAAGCGCGAAATACCAAGTACACTAATTTCATGCTCAGATATTATTTATTATTTTGCTGACAAGGTAGTTCCAGATGAAACCTTCGACTTCATAAAGATAGAAAATATTAAGGAATATATTGAAAAGGTATGGAATATTAAAGTTCCCATTGAGTATGAAGAGACAGAGGACCGTTTTTGGAAGCAGTTATTTGACAAGTTTAGTACAAAAAAATCAAATTTTAATGAGCTTGCAGAAGTCGTATTAAATATTAAAACTCTCAAATTAGAAGATACATTATACTTATGGCATCATGGAGATGAATTTTCTCGTTGGATTCTGAAATGGTATATTCTAAATAACTATGAATTTAACGATACATATACATCCTTCGTCCTAAAAGATATTAAAGAGTTTTCTAAGAATTCCTTAATTACAGATTACTGGTTGAAGATATTTTCAATAAATACCCCTACTTCGAAACTTTTAAATGAAAGAAGAAGCCTTTTGAGAAATTATTACAGTAAAATTAATGAGGAAGTGCCAAAATTCATTGATGAGAGATTGGAAGAAGAAATAGAAAAATTACCTATCGATGTAACATATAAATATTTAGTTGGAATATCTAAATTTGAGAAGAAGTGGATAATAAAAAATTTAGACCATATTTATGATTTATCAAATATCTATCCAGAACTAAGCTATTATTTAGAAGAATTACATTTTGAAAATATCAATGAGCAAAATAATTGGATTATTGAATATTTCAATGAATATAGAGCTTCAAGGCTTAGAAATTCTATTTCAGATAGGCACATCTCCATATTGAATGAAAAGAATAATAACAGCAAGTCTTTTTACAACTGGTATTTCTCCTTTGATAAATTAGAGAATATTTATTTTAAAGAAATAGAGAAAAATCAAGAAAGCAAAAAGATTTTTATTGATGGATTAGGATTAGAGTTTCTAAACCTATTTTTAAGGCTGTTAAAAGAAGAGGGATATACCACTCAAGTATATATAGGAACCTCGGAACTACCCTCTATAACAAAGTTTAACAAGTTAGATGCAGATGAATCAATAAATGATCTGGATAAATATCTTCATGATCAAAATATATACAAGTATCCAGAAAATATAATAGAAGAAATAGAAATAATAAAAAACATAGTTAAAAAAGTATCAAGCTTTGGTGATGACCTCATCATATTTTCTGATCATGGTTTCACACCCTTTGCAAGCTATCAATTCAATAAATTTAAAAGATATAATTTTGAGGACGCAGAGCATGAAGGAAGATATATGGAGATTACATCAGAAAAAAATTTTATTGAAGATGAAGACTTCTTTTTGCATACCTCCAAAGATAAGGAAGGAAAAGAACATAAATATATTATTACATTAAAATATGCTTCTTTAAGTGATGTACCAAAAAGAGAAGTACATGGAGGAGCTACACCAGAGGAAATATTAGTCCCTCTTATACATGCCTCTAAAAAATTAGTCAAAAGGGAAAAATTTGAAGTTCATATACTAAAAACAGATATAAGTATCAGAAATCCAATATTAGAAGTAAAAATCAAACCAAAACCTAAAGTAAAAGTAAAAATAGAATACTCAGGAAGATTATACGAAATGAACTACAATAAGGAAAGCGATATTTATAGCATAAAATTAGAAAATATAAAGGTAGGCAATCTTTCAATAAAAATAAAGATTGGGGAGTTTGAGAAGCCATTTGAAATAAATATTATTGGAGGTATGAAAGAAAGGGATATTTTATGAAAGAAAAAGAAAGTTTAGACTTAAAAATAAGAAGGGTTTTTCCAAATGAATCTGTCTACAAGAGCAGAGAAATATATAGTGTTTTTAGTGGAAAAAATATACCATCTTTCATTAAGGACTGGCTTGTACAAAAATTCACTGATGAGGATGGAACAATAGATAAAACTGGACTTCTAAGCTTTTTAGAAAAATTTATCCCTCAAAAAGAAGATGCTAAAAAACTAAAAGGAGAGTTAATATCTACAAAAACTGAAAAAAAGATATTAGCAAGAGTACTTATAGAACCAGATGTCAAAAAAAACCTTATAAGGTTTTCGATTCCTGATCTTGGCATTTCACTTAATGAGGGTATTGTTGAAAAATTTGTAATCGAGAAGCATAAAAATCTTGTTGGTGGAGAAGTTTGGGGAGTTTTCTCTCTATTATATGTACCACCAGAAGCCTCAGAATTTAACTTGGGATATATTGCGATAGTAGATTATAAACCATTTAAACCCTATGATATAGATTTTGAGTATTTTAGAGAGGGAAGAAAAGAATTTACCCTCGAGGAGTGGATTGATCTACTTATTAAGTCAATGGAGTATAATCCAGCAGGATTTGATAGCTTAGAGCAAAAACTTTCTTTTTTATCACGTCTCTTAATCTTTGTTGAGCCAAGACTAAACATGATAGAACTCTCACCAAAAAGTACTGGAAAATCATACATATTTAATAATCTAAGTAAATATGGATGGTGTATTAGTGGTGGCAATGTTTCAAGAGCAAAAATGTTTTATGATATGGCAAGAAATACCTTTGGCTATATAACAAGGTATGACTTTGTTGCATTAGATGAGATACAGACAATAAAATTCTCCAACGAGGAAGAATTAAGTGGGGCTTTAAAAAGTTATCTTGAGTCAGGAACATTTAAAATAGGAAACATCTTAGGCACATCAGAGGCTGGATTAATGCTTCTTGGGAATATACCTCTTACAGAAGACTTTAGACCTATCAATCAATTTTATTTTAGTGAACTACCTGAGTTTTTCAAAGAATCTGCCCTTTTAGATAGGTTTCATGGATTTAATGAGGGATGGAAATTGCCAAGAATCAATGAAAGCATGAAGGTTACAGGTTATGCCTTAAATGTAGAATACTTTTCAGAGGTTCTTCATTCCTTAAGAAATCATTCCGAATATTCTTTGTTTGTGAATGAATTGGTAGAAGTTGAACCAAAAGCCGACACAAGAGATACAAACGCTATAAAAAGGTTAGCCACTGCTTATCTAAAGCTTCTCTTTCCTCATGTAAATGATGTATCAGAAATAAATAAGGAAGAATTTGAAATATATTGCTTAAATCCTGCCATTGAAAAAAGAGGAATAATAAGGAAGCAAATCCATCTTATTGACCCAGAGTACAAAGATAAACTTCCAGAGATAAAGATTAAAAAATTTTAAAACTAAGATGTTTGAGGATTTAATAAGAAAGCTTGAAGAGGAAGAATTAATAAGAGAATTGGATGAATTTCTAAAAGAAAAGGGAATAGATCTATCAGAAAAAGAAGAAACAGAGGAACCAGCCCCAAAATCTAAGCCGAGCATAAAAAAAGATTACAAAGAATATATAGATATTTTAGACATTCATCTAAAGGAGATATCTAAATATAAGGTATTAAATCCAAAAAAAGAAAAGGAACTATTTCAAAGGATAGAACAGGGAGATAAGAAAGCCAGAGAAGAAGTTATACTGTGCAATTTAAAGTTAGTCCACTCCGTAGCAAAGAAATATGTGGGAAGAGGCTTAGATTTTGAAGATCTAATTCAGGAAGGGTACATTGGACTTATAAAAGCTGTTGAAAGATTCGATTGGAAAAAAGGAAATAAATTTTCAACCTACGCAGTATGGTGGATAAAACAATGCATTTCACGAGCAATAGATGAAAATTCACATCTCATAAGAATTCCCGTTCATTATTTAGAAAAGCAGAAAACCTATAATTTTAAATTTATTCCTTATGATGTTCCCGTATGCGAATTTTCTGAAGAAGAATACGAAACTTTAAACTCGCTATGTATTAGGAAAGATATTGATGATGATTCGTGCCTTCAAGATATTTTATGTGATGACACAGATGATATTTGGGAATTTTTAGAAAAACAAAATTTAAAAGAAATCTTAGGAGAACTTATTGATACCCTTTCTGATAGACAAAAGGAAATCTTAAAACTAAGATATGGCTTAGAGGATGGAATAGAAAGAACCTTAGAAGACGTAGGAAAATTATTTAATCTAACAAGAGAAAGAATAAGACAAATAGAAGAAAAAGCCCTAAGAAGACTTCGACATCCAAAATCGAGAAATAAAATTATAGACTTTAGGAAATGTTAGAGGATTTCTCTATTATGAAATACTAAAATTAAAAGCTTTATGACATCTATAGTCCATTTAGTTAAGAATTTTGAAGCCTCATTTAAAAATTCTGAAACCTCATCAAACTTACCAAGTTTGCAAAGTGCAAAGGCTTTACCAGAAAAAGCTGAGTAAAATTTTCCCTTACTCAGTTCTATTGCTTTATCATAACATTCTATCGCCTCTTCAAACCTGCCAAGAGCATAAAGTACCTTGCCTGTGGAACACGGAAGGGAGATGGTATCCCCCAATGGATATTAAAGTTATTAGAGTAGGAGAAAAGAAATTGCTATTAGATTTCATAGAAAATAATCTAAGTATTAAAGGAAAGGAGTAAAAAAAGAACATAGCACCTCTCAATTTTATGGTATTCTTATTCAAAATACTACAGAAAAAGTATAAAAATCTAATAGAAGTTGAGTTTTATGAGCTGGAGAGATTTAATTCTTCTTCCGCGTTACTTCCAAAAGCACATACATATATTCTTTGGTTTAATGCTATCAGGAAGAATAGCTACAAAGAAAACAAGACTCCCTGGGAGATTATTAAGTAAAGAAATTTTCCTTGTTATCCTCGACGAATTATTTTCAAAAAGGTTAGAATCTTATCTAAGGGGATACCATGTTATTCCGCAGCCCTAAAATTTTAGAATTTAGGAAAAGTTAGAGGAATTACTTTTTCCACTTATTGAGTATTGAAAGCGCACGATTTTTTGCCTCCAAAGCTTCTGAATAGTCCCCATTTCTCAATCTTATAGCCTCATCATAACATTTGATCGCTTCTTCAAACCTGAAAAGATAATAAAGTGCATTTCCTTTGTTAAACCAAGCTTCTGGATCATTTCCTTTTCTCAATTTTATCACTTCATCAAAACACTTGATCGCCTCTCCAAACTTGCCAAGAGCATAAAATGCATTACCTTTGTTATTCCAAGCATCTGGGAAGTCTCCTTTTCTCAATTTTATTGCTTCATCATAACATTTTATCGCCTCGTCAAACCTGCCAAGAGCATAAAATGCATTCCCTTTGTTATACCAAGCATCTGGATCATCTCTTTTTCCCAACTTTATCGCTTTATCAAAACACTCTATCGCCTCTTTAAACTTGCCAAGCTTTGAAAGTGCATTACCTTTGTTATACCAAAACTCTGGAAAATCTCCTTTTCTCAATTTTATAACTTCATCATAACATTTTATCGCCTCGTCAAACCTGCCAAGAGCATAAAATGCAAGACCTTTGTTATACCAAGCATCTGGGAAGTCTCCATTTCTCAATTTTATTGCTTCATCAAAACATTTTATAGCTCTTTCATATTTACCAAGATCGTAAAATTCAATCCCCTTTTTATACCAAGTTTTAGGGTCATTAATATCTATTATTAGCAAATCTTCACCCTCAAGAGAAAGAATAAGAGTATTTAAAGCAGCTCCAGAAGGCGCATTCTTGAAAAGCTTCCTAAATTTGTCCGCCTCTCCTTTATAACCCCTCGCCTCCAAGTATAAGTATAACTCCGCTGTCTCTTTCTTTAACTCCTCTTCATAATACGAAAAATTCTCCTCTAAACATTTCGCTATCTCTTCAGGTGTACTATACCTATTTCCATCTACCCCCTTAAATCCTCTCCCTGAGTCTAAAACATAGATCGCTTTTATTAATCCAGCCCTCTGATCCCTCGGATATTCCTCCTCTATTATACTCTCAATCGCCGTGTATAAATATTGGTTCTTGTTCTTTAACCACTCAGATATTGCTCTCCTATATAAATGTCGCTTCCCAAGCTCTTCATACTTCTCCATTAAATCCGCTAAGCTCTCTGGATCAGTCGCTACTAACTCCTCATTCCCTACTTTCCCAAATATGAATGGTGGATACTCTTTTATAACTTCATACTCCACCGGTACAACTTCCCCGTTTAACCACTTCTGAACTTCTTTATACCCCCACCTCTTCGCTGGATTTACTACTAATAATCCCTTTACCAAGGTCTTGAATTCATTCGGCATGTCTTCAGGTATCTCTACTCGCCCCTCCATCTTCATCCTCATAACTCCATATTCACCTAAGTCTTTAAATGGTTCTTCCCCACTCCATAAGTGAATTAGTGTAATCCCTAAGGAGTAATAGTCTACCTCTTTGTCTATTACTGTCTTTCCTCTTATGCTCTGAAAAAGCTCAGGCGCTGCATAGGTTAGTGTCCTCGCTTGCCCTGTTAAGCGCTTCGAATAACCTTCATCCAAAACACTTGATATTCCAAAATCTCCTATCACTATATCCCTCTGACTTGAATCTCGGAAAAATATGTTTTGTGGTTTTAAGTCTCGATGAATTATCCCTCTACTGTGACAAAATTCAAGCGCATTTACTACTTCTTTCACTATTTGCTTTAAAAATTTTGGGTCTTTTATCGGAATCTTTTCGTATAAGGAACCACCCCTCGCATACTCCATTACCTCAACAAATCTGTTTTGATACCACCCATAATCAATAATAGATATAATATCTGGATGTGTTAGCCCTTTTAGCTTCTCTATTATCTCTTTCTTCGGCATAAAACTTGGATAGTATAGCTTTATTACATATTCATCATTCCCTCTCTTCGCTAGAAAAACTTCTGCTTCCCCAGAAGTGGCTAATTGCTGTGTGATTATGTATCGCTCCCCATTAATAACTATTTCATTTAATGAGATTGTAGGAGCTAGATTTTGTCCTACCCCTGATGATATTATCCCTCCACTGTCCCTCTCTGTTCGATCTACCCCTGAGGATATTATCTCACCATTAACTGAACGTATCGTCTCTTCTTTATTCATATCCTCTTTACTCATATTTCCACTTCCTCAATTGTAGTTATAGTCTCAAATAACCACTCCCCTCCATGCCCAGGAGCTGAACAACCTTGGGGCCCTTCTGGATGTACTACCCCATACGCATTACAACGCCACCCTATTGGGTTTCGCTTTATTGTGGGTAACAGAACTTTTAATGCCCCAAAAAATCTCCTCGCCTCTTGATTGTTCTTGAATTCTTTCTGCTGTAATTTCTCAAAAAGTTTATTTAGCTCCTCTTGAGATCTCTCCGCTTTATCCACTCCTTGAATTAGTTCGTCTGTCCCTGAATTAAATATCTGTGAGGATTTTTGTAATTGAGTAGAATCGCTTTTCTGTAACCTCTCTTTGTACTCTTTCATCTTCTTTAGTTCTTTCTCATCGTCCGTCTCATCTATGGTTTGCTCTGATATGCCCCTTAATATGGCTTGGAATTCCTCTGAATTCCTTAATTGCTCAATCGCTTCATGTGCTTGCTTCGTTAATGGAATTCCACAATGTTTACAAAAATCAAAATAGCTTAGATTCCCACATTGGGGACATATTATTCCTTCTACTGGATTCCCACAAACAGAACAGAATTTGGCTCCCTCCTCTAAAGGTGCATAGCAAAATTTGCATCGCCCCTCCAAAAGCCATGCCCCACATACTTCACAAATGTCTGCATCTGCTGGTACTGTTGATTTACAATGGGGACATTGTTTGACTGGATTGAGAGGTTTACCACATTCTGCACAATATTTCGCTCCTTCTTCGTTTTCTGCTCCACAATGAGGACATATCAGTACCTCTTCAGCACTGGAGCTTTCTTGAGTTTTACCCCCATATTGCTTAAATAATTCACTCATTTAAAAAAACCCCCCTTATTTACTTACTATCTATTTTATAACTCACTATCAAAATTTTTGTCAAGAGGTGTTAAAGGCGAGACTGTTTGAAAAATCTACAAAAAGATAGGATCTAATTTCTTAAAAGCTTAAAGAAAAGAGTGAAAATAACTTTTCTATCCTTGTAGGCTCATAACTCCCTAATGCTTGCATTATATTAACAAATACACTTTCAATTCTAAATATCTCCCTCACATTTCCTTAAAATTTCTTCTAACTCTCTGTAAGAGTATCCCCTTGATACTTTTAATAAAGAGTAAGGTAAGAATGAGATGATCAGGGTAAATTTTGGGTCTTCCTCTTTTCCTCCTTTCTTTTTTCTTCTCTATTTCTTTCTTTTTAAAATATTCTTTTGAAAAATTAAGAAAAACATTAATATCTATCATTCTCATCCTCATACTTCATTATTTTAGCTTATTTCCTTCTTTTGTAAATTTTCAAACAGTCTCCCATTTTATACTTGGCAAAGAAAACTTTTTGAGATATACTTAAATTAGTGTTAATAATATTTTAATAATAGATAGAGTATTAATCTAAAAATTTTCGCAACTATTTTTCGAACTCACGATAACATCAAGATTTATATAAAAATCCCTATATTAAACACAGCCCAATGTCTAAGCTTATATTTTATTTATAACTAAGGAGTCAAAAATAAATTCAAACTGAGAGGTGGATAATTTGGACGAGATAATTAGTATGATGTGGACATTACTAAAAATAGTATTCTAACTTTTTTACGGTACATTAGTAATTTTATTCAAAATAGTTAGAGCAATTATAAAGTGGATTTTAAACCTTGCACAATCCAAAACTAAAAATCCTCAAAAATTAGATCTGCTTAAGCAACAGTTAACACCAATGAACTGGAATATGTTTACCCCATTACCTGTTCCTACCGAGCAAAGAGATGTGGATGCTTTAATAAAAGAGATTGAAAATGCTCCACCGGGCTCTGTTATCCGATTACAAGCAGGACTTTACAAATTTGATAAACCGCTCCAAATAACTAAGTCACTTACACTGGAAGGAGAAGGGATAGATAAAACACGTATTTCATATATTGGAAGTGAAGAAAATGAACACCTTATCCAAATTTTTAGCATTGATGATAATGTTCACGTTACTATTAGGAATATATGTTTTGAATATACTAGCTATGTTAAAAATGATGTAAATCCAGACATTATTTTGGCATCTGATTCTACATTTGAAATACAATCATGTGCATTTACGGGTGCTAAAAATGTTACTGGATTATTCCTTTTAGAGGAGACAAGGGGAGTAGTAAGAGACTGCAAATTTTACGATATTGATGTTGGTGTTGCTGCAAGTGAGAATGCTGAGGTGATTATAGAGGATAACATATTTTGGAATAACCAAGTAGGGATTACTTTCATAGGTAATTCTAAAGGAACAGTTCGTAAAAATATTTATGTTAAAAATAAAACTGGTGGAATAGGCATATATGATGAAGCCGTGGTAGTTTTAGAAAATAATAGATGTTGGCAGAATGGTGAAATAGGTATTTTTTGGAGATAATACTAAAGGGGAAGCGAGAAAAAATGAGTGTGTAGAAAATGGAGAATGCTGGTATTATGGTTGCAGGACAATCTTGTCCACTACTGGAAGACAATGTATGCTTCCTAAATGGCAAAGTTGGCATTATATATGAGCATACAACAAACCCTATAATAAGAAATAACAGATGTTTAGGTAATGCTAAAGCAGAAATATTTAGACATTAGTAATAAAAAATGGAAAAAATATAAAATGAATATATCTGAAAAATTTCTCTACTTGGTTTTAGCAAACAAAGTTAAAAAGATGTTTCCTATTGTTATTAAATTTAATTTATTAAAACTTTAGAAAGGAGGGTTGAATATGCCAAAACGTATTTGTGATGCATGTGGAAAAGAAAAGGATGTTGAAGGAGGAAAAACTTGCAGTAATGGGCATTTTATTTGTTACGACTGTGTACATTCAACAGAAGGATTATTCTTTGGAAGTCCAATGGATACCTGCCCAATTTGCAAACAACCGCTAAGATAAAAAATAGAGTTTGTAGAATTTAACATCAAAAAGCGGTACTCTCTTATTTAGGTTTATAGAGAGTACCGCTTTTATATAGAGTTTGTAACAAAATTACATTCAAATACATACACCAATCATTCTTACTTTAGACAAAGACAAAATTTTTTAGCAAAGTACTAAGATATTATAATAAAAAAGTGAGGACTATTTCAACTTACTCATATTAATTTTTATCCTACTTAATTTTACTATAATAAATCATTCACCAGCATCTTTAAGAATTGAAGGTGCAATTACTTAAAAGGTCCTTTATAGAGAAGTTAATCCATTCTCTATTTGTAACGGGAGTTTGATTTCCATTATTGGCTATCCAAAAATCTCCCTTTTTGGGAATCGCTATTACACTTTGGACTGTGCCAATATTTGATACAGAACTTAGAATTTGCTTTGCTTTTTCAAAATCAACAGGATTATTCAAAAGAGCCCTCATTTTTGCATATCTTTCTTTGCTTCCATCTTTTGTCATTGCTAAATGATAAAAATCATCCGGTACATATTTAGAACCGTAATAATCTCCCTGCTCTTTTTGCATTTCTTCTATCTCATAATGATTTGTAACAATGATATCCCCATCTTCAAAAGTTCTAAGTGCACTTTTTTGAGAACTAATCTCTACTACTACCGCATCATCCTTAGATACAAAAACTAAATTTCTTCCTATTATTGTGGGTGTTGAGATAATTTTTTCTACTCCATCTTTAAGATTTGAGGCATATTGAATGGTTTGGCGTATGGATATTTCTTGAGGAATTCTACTGAAAACCCTTGATTTAGCTGGAGAAGAAAGCACAATTAGATCAAATCTTTGGGAAATTCCTGTTAACACTCCCACAATGCCAGGCCATCCTACTGAGAGAAAGGGGTATCTCTTGCTACAAAACAGGAGCAAAAGGGCGATTTCAAAAAGTAGAAAATCTCTCCAAGCTCTTCAATCAAATTAATTAAACAAATAAACCTGTAACTAACTCCAGAACCATCAGCTATACTTCTGATTTCTTCTTGGAATTGCTGGGGTATGTTCCTTTTCAAAATTATACTCAAAACTTCAAACAAGTATAGAGCAAATCTTCCCCAAATTCTTTCGTAATTTTCAAAAAGTTTACCTAAATTTCTTTCCAAGTATTTTATTTCCTGCTGTAAAGTCCTTCCATGTTGGTATCCCATTTCATAAGGTGTACCCTTAAGATAAACAACTTTTATTTTCCCTCCATTTCTAACCCCCCTATTTTAAATAACTTACTAATTTAACTTTCAATCCCGTATCATTCCGGGAATTATTTTGACGGTGTTAGCATGTTAAGTGTTAATAAGTATTTCATTATCTTTCAATCCCGTATTATTCCGGGAATTATTTTGACGGATTAATTGCTCTATTTGTTATTGGTTTTCTAAAGGGTTTCAATCCCGTATTATTCCGGGAATTATTTTGACAAGGAGGTAAGAGTATGAAAAAAGTGTTTGTTTTTCTGTTTCAATCCCGTATTATTCCGGGAATTATTTTGACTGCGGGTTTCTGGAAGAAAGATTTCATGCGCCCTGCAAAACCAGTTTTGCGTAATCCCCATTTTTTGTCCCAATTTTTACCCCCAATTTTTGATATTTTTACACCATTTTTTGCAATAAAAAATTATCTCAAACCCGCATGAGAGTAGTGACCTCATGCATCCTCGGATAATCCTCTCCATTCCTTTTTTCTAAGGTGCAACTTTTGAAAATATTATATCACATTTGATTTTAAAATTTTTATCTTTTCCATCCTATTACTACACAAATTATTTTGACAGTAGGATCGACGATTGTGATTGAGGAGCAGGTGATAAGTTTCAATCCCGTATTATTCCGGGAATCATTTTGACTGCGGGTTTCTGGAAGAAAGATTTCATGCGCCCTGCAAAACCAATTTTACGTAATCCCCATTTTTTGTCCCAATTTTTACCCACAGTTTTTGATATTTTTACCCCATTTTTTGTCATAAAAATTTATCTCAAACCCGCATGAGAGTAGTGGCCTCACGCATCCTCGGATAATCCTCTCCATTCTTTTTTTCTAAGGTGCAATTTTTGAAAATATTATATCACGATTATCTTTTTTCCTTGCATATATTTTTATGCTTTATTATAATGCAAGTTAGAAATTAAAAGGAGAGCACTTTATGGGTATTAAAAAGGAGAAAAACCTCGGAGATTTATATCAATTGAGGGAAAATTCTTTTCCACTATGAAGATTGGATGTTCTTTCCCATTTTGATGAAGCATTAAAATAGGCAAACAAAATTTTTGTGATTTAAATTTTTTGGGGAGGTGCACTAAGTGATTGAAGAGGGTAAAACGATTATAGGAGATTTTTGGAATGAACCTGTGAAATTAGAAAAAGTTGAATTTATAAACGATTATATACGTATTGTAGGTATTGGAGTAAATTCTAAACAATTCGTAGAGGGATTAATCCCAAAAGAGGACTTAAATAGGATAAAAGTAATTGAGACCGCATTGGATTTTTCTTCGGACCCTGAGAAAACTTTCCTTTTGATAGAAGCAACGCGCTTTAAATATGCATCTCTTTTTGATCCTCTTCTTGCTATGAATGTATCCAAAATTGAACCCCTACCCTTCCAGATTGAGGCAGTCTATGGCTATGTTTTGAAACAACCTCGTATCAGATTTTTAATTGCGGATGACCCTGGTGCAGGAAAAACCATAATGGCAGGACTTGTTCTAAAAGAGCTAAAGTTAAGAGGACTTATTAATAGAATTCTTTTAATTGTGCCTGGTCATTTAGTAGATCAATGGAAAAGAGAGCTTAAGGAAAAATTTAATGAAACCTTTGTAGTTGTAGACAGAAATAGTTTTAATAATTTGTTCGGTGAAAATCCATGGGAAAGAGAAAAACAAATAATAGCATCTATGGATTTTGCAAAACAAAAAGATATACTCACCTCATTAAGCATAGTCCATTGGGATTTGGTTATCGTGGATGAAGCCCATAAACTCTCAGCATATAAATATGGAGAAAAAACCCAAAAAACTCAACGTTACAAATTAGGAGAGGTCTTATCCGCAAATTCAGATCATCTTCTCTTTTTAACTGCTACACCCCATAAAGGAGATCCAGAAAATTTTAGACTCTTTTTAGATCTTCTCATGCCAGGATTTTTTGCAACAAAAGAGATGATAGAAGAATCCTTAAAGAATAAGGATAATCCCCTTTTTATTAGAAGACTAAAAGAGGATCTTAAGAATTTTGAGGGAAAACCCATATTCACAAGAAGATTTCCAAAAACGATAAAATTTCAGCTTTCAGATAAAGAAAAGGAACTTTATAACGAGGTCACAAAATATGTAGTAGAACAATACAATAAAGCAATTGAAATGGATAGAAGAAGGAATGTTGCCTTTGCCCTTGTACTTCTTCAAAGAAGAATGGCATCAAGTGTCTATGCCCTTTTAAGATCCTTGGAAAGAAGAAAAAACAGATTGGAAAAGATCTCAAAAGAGGAAGAGCTAAAAAGAGTACCAGAGGAAGAAATTGATATAGAAGAATATGAAGATATGGCTGAGGAAGAAAGAATGAAAAAGGAAGAAGAGTGGGAACAAATCACATTGGCAAAAAATATGGATGAGCTAAAAAAGGAAATAAAGACCTTAGAAAGACTTATTAATAAAGCAAAAGAGGTATTGCAATCTGAAGAGGAGGTAAAAATTAAAGAGCTTAAAAAGGCAATTGAAGAAGGCTTTAAGAAAATTAAGGAGATGGATGGAAAACCCAGAATATTAATATTTACTGAATTTAAGGATACTCTTGAATATTTAGTGGAAAAAATAAAGAGCTGGGGATATAAGGTAAACTTCATACATGGCGGAATGAATATGGAAAAAAGAATTGAAGAGGAGAAGAATTTCAAAGACTATACTGATATAATGGTAGCCACAGAAGCTGCAGGAGAAGGAATAAACCTGCAATTTTGCCATATAATGATAAATTATGATATACCTTGGACCCCAAATAGGCTTGAACAGAGAATGGGAAGAATCCATAGATATGGTCAGCAAAAAGATGTTTATATTTTTAATCTTGTGGCGGATGATACAAGAGAAGGAAAGGTGCTTTCTAAATTACTTGATAAATTAGATGAGATAAGAGAAAAGCTTGGAAGTGACAGGATCTTTGATGTAATTGGTGAGATATTTAAAGATAAAAATCTATACCAACTTATAGTTGATGCAGTGATGAATGCTAAAAGTATGGATGAAATCTTAAAGGAATTAGATATAAAACCTGATGAGAAATATATCTCTGAAATAAAAGAGATCTTGGGAGAAAGCCTTGCCACAAGATTTATTGATTACACAAGGATAAAAGAAATGAATGAAAAGGCAAAAGAAAATAAACTTGTACCTGAATATGTTGAAGCTTTCTTTAGAAAGGCATACACAAATTCGGATATTAAAGGGAAAATTAAAGATACTAAGAAAGAGTTTATAGCCATTGAAGATGTATTTTCAACCCCTCTTATAAATTTTAATGACGATATTAATTTTCAAAAAATGTATGGTAAATTAAGTAGAAGCTATCCAAAAGCAACCTTTGATAAAGATATAGCCTTTAGAAATCAAGATGCAGAGTTTATCTCCTTTGGACATCCATTATTAGAAGCTTTATTAGAATGGATTATTAGGAATTACCAATTGGAGGCTAAAAGAGGAGCAGTATTCAAAGATCCATCTGGAAAACTAAATGGATACATCTGGTTTTACATAGGAGAGATAAAAGATGCAAAAGGGGAGATTGCAGGAAGAAAAATATTTGCCCTTTATGATGATGGAAATAGTGTAAGAGAAATAAATCCTACTATTATTTGGGATTTGTCACCTGAAAAATCAAACCCTTCTGAATATATAGTAGAGGAGAATAAATTAATAGGTCGTGCTATTTATGCAGTAGAAAAATATAAAGAGGAGATAGCTCAGGAGAGAAAAAGACAGGCAGAAATAAAAAGGAAATATGGTTTAAAATCACTTAATTATTTTATTGATAAATTAAACGAAGAATTAGCAGAACTTTACGATAGACTTGATAAGGGAGAAAAAGTAGATTTACCTATAAGAAATAAAAAAGAACTTTTGGAAAAATATAAAAATGCAAGAGAGGATTTAGAAAAAGAGATAGAACAGGAACAAAATTTATCTATGACAAAACCGGAGCTTTTAACAGTGATAAAGGTGGTGCCAATGAAAGATGCAATGGTAGAAAATGAAGAGATTGAAAAAATTGGGATGGAGATAGCTATGAGATATGAAAGGGAATGTGGTAGAACTCCTGAAGATGTGTCAAAGGAAAATCTTGGATATGATATAAGATCAAAGGATGAAAAGACAGGAGAAGTAAGATACATAGAGGTTAAGGCAAGAGCTGAAGAGGGAGACGTAGCCCTAACTCAAAACGAATGGTTTAAAGCAAAAAATTTCAAAGACCAATATTATTTATATATAGTATCTAATATAAAAACAAATCCTGTTTTAACAATCATTAAAAATCCTGCCATAAATCTTTTACCACTGGAAGAAATTGGTGTGGTAAGATATATTATACCCTTGGAAGAATGGAAAAATAAATCGGAAGAGGTATGGAGAGCATGAAGGATAAAAGATTTATAGAAGATAGTTTTCCTGTGAAAGAGGTAAGTGAGATATCTGCAAAGGAGAAAAATATAAGACATGGGCACATATCAACATTACATATTTGGTGGGCTCGAAGACCTCTTGCTTCATCAAGAGCAACAAACTATTCCGCATTAATACCTGCTCAAGAAGACAGAACAGAGTGGGACAAAATTAATCAATTTATCGTTAACCTTTCAAAGTGGGAAAATTCTTTAAATAAGCATATAATTGAAAAGGCAAGAAAAGATATTTTGGAGGCAAATGGTGGAAAACCCCCAAAAGTCCTTGATCCTTTCTCGGGTGGTGGTTCTATTCCCCTTGAAGCATTAAGACTTGGATGTGAGGTTCACGCTGTAGAGTACAATCCTGTTGCAGTTCTCATTTTAAAATGTACCCTTGAATACCCACAAAAATATGGAAGACCAAGAGAGATTAAAAATGAGCATAGTTTACTGGAGTCTGAGACGAAAAACCCCCTTCTTGAGGATGTTAAAAAGTGGGGAAATTGGGTGTTGGAGTCTGCAAAGGAAGAGATTGGAAAATTTTATCCCATAGATGAAAATGGAGATATTCCTGTGGGATATATATGGGCTCGCACTATCCCATGCCAAAATCCTACATGTAATGCGGAGATACCATTAATGCGCCAATTTTGGCTTGCAAAGAAGGATAATAAAAAAGTTTCTCTTTATCCTTTTGTTGAGGGGAAAGAAGTAAAGTTTAAAATAGTTGGAGATGGATATGAAGAAATGCCCCCAGATTTTGACCCAGAAAAAGGCACTGTTTCAAGGGCAGTAGTGGTGTGTCCTGTATGTGGCAGTGTAATTAATGATGATACAACAAGGAAGCTTTTTAAAGAAGGAAAAGCAGGGCAAAGAATGGTTGCAGTAGTCTTGCATAAGCCCGGTGCTGAAGGTAAAAGATATAGAATTGCAATGGAAAAAGATATGGAAATTTTCAAGCAAGCGGAAATTTATTTGGAGGAAAAAAGACAAAAGCTTATGGAGGAATGGGGAATTGACCCTGTGCCGGATGAACCAACTCCAGAAGGCAAAGGTCGAGGAGCAGAAAGAGCATTTTCTGTTCGTAATTATGAATTAAACTCTTATGGTGATCTTTTTAATTCCAGACAAAAGCTGGCTCTAATTACATTTACAGAAAAAGTAAGACTTGCTTACAAAAAGATGATTGAGGAAGGATATGATAAAGAGTATGCAAAAGCTGTGGTAAGCTATTTGGGGTTAGGTGTAAATAGGTTGGCAGATAGAAACTCTATTTTATCGATTTGGAATAATATTGCAGAGAAACAGGAACATACATTTGGCCGTCAAGCCTTAGGAATGGTTTGGGATTATGCTGAAACAAATGTTATAGATGGAGTTCAGGGATGGGAGAAACAATATAGTTATATAATTACTACATTAGAAAACCTCTCCCAAATTCCTCCAGTAGAAAACTATGGAAAACTTTATATTCCTCTTGTTACTCAAGCATCTGCAACAGAGCTTCCATATCCAGATAACTATTTTGATGCAGTTTTCACAGATCCACCCTATTATGATAATGTGCCTTACTCTTATCTTTCTGATTTCTTCTATGTATGGTTAAAAAGAAGCATTGGAGATTTATATCCAGACCTTTTTATTACTCCACTTACTCCCAAATCAAAGGAAATTGTAGCTTATTCTCACCAAAAAGGTGGCTTTGAAGCAGGTAAAAAATTTTTTGAGGATATGCTTAAAAAAGCATTTAGAGAGATAGCAAGGGTTCTAAAACCAAATGGCATAGCAATAATTGTATATGCTCATAAATCAGCTTCTGGCTGGGAAACATTAATAAACTCCCTTATTGAATCTGGACTTGTTCCTACAGCCTCATGGCCTATTGATACAGAAATGAAGGCAAGATTAAGGGCAAAAGAATCTGCCGCTTTAGCTTCATCTATATATTTTATCTGCAGGAAAATGGAAAGGAAAGAGATAGGATGGTTTAATGAAGTAAAAGAGGAAATAAAAAATTATGTACCTAAAAAACTTGAAAAACTATGGGAGGAAGGTATAGGTGGTGCAGATTATTTTGTGGCAGGAATTGGCTCTGCTATTGAGATTTTTGCAAAATACAAAAAGGTTATGGATTATGAAGGAAATGAAATTAGTGCAGAAAAATTAATAGATTATATTAGAGAGGTTGTTACCGATTACACAGTGAAAAAAATTCTTCATGATGGTATCTCTGGAGAACTTTCACCTCTTACAAGATTTTATTTACTTTGGCGATGGACTTATAAAGAGGCAAAGGTAGAGTTTGACGATGCAAGAAAGCTTGCAAGTTCAATAGGGGTTGATCTTGAGAAGTTTTGGAATAAGGGATTTATTAAAAAACAAAAAGAATTTATAATAGTACTTGGACCACAAGATAGGGATTTGAAGGAGCTTGAAAATACAGAAGATATGATAGATGTTCTCCACAAAGTTTTATTACTTTGGAAAGATGGAAAAAAGGAGAAGATGAAGGAGATTTTAAAAGATACAGGATATGGAATGAGAGATGCATTTTATAGAGTGGCTCAAGCAATATCTGAAACCTTACCAAGTGACAGCAAAGAAAAAAGGCTTCTTGATGGATTTTTAAGTGGAAGAGAAAGATTAAGAGAAGAAATAAAAGGTACCATTGAGCAAAGGAGCCTATTTGAAGATTAAAAATTTGGAGGGTGAGAAGAATGAAATCATTTATTCAAATTGCATTACCTCATGATGACATAATTCAAGGAAAACTTAACATGGAAGTATTTGCTGCAGACCTATGGCAGGTAGCAAGTGGCAAAGCTCCCATTGATTATATGAATCCTAACCTATTTTTTAGAAGAACTTATGTAACCAATGGATTAAAAAATATTTTAAATATTGCAAAAGAAAGACTTGAAGGGAAAAGCGATAGAGCAGTTATTCAGCTACAAACCCCCTTTGGAGGAGGAAAAACCCATACCCTTATAGCCCTTTACCATAGATCTAAGGAATGGAATGCAAAGGTTGTAGTTATTGATGGAACAGCCTTTGATCCAAAGGAGAAAAAATTATGGGAAGAATTGGAAAGACAGCTTACAGGAGAAGTGGTAATAACAAAGGGCGATATAGCACCAGGAAAAGAAAAATTAATAGAACTTTTATCCAAAAACTCCCCTGCCCTCATCCTTATGGATGAAATATTGGAATATGTGACAAAGGCAGGAGGAATAAAGATTGGTGATTCAAATTTGTCCGCCCAAACTCTTGCTTTTATTCAGGAACTAACAGGAGCCGTTTCAACTGTAGGAAATTCCCTATTTGTTTTTACATTACCATCAAGTAATATAGAACACTATGACGAAAATACAGAAAAAATATATCAGCAACTCCAAAAGATCACTGGACGAACAGAAAATATATATACTCCAGTAAGCGATGAGGAAATAGAATATGTGATTAGAGCAAGACTCTTCAATAGAATAGATGAAGAAGAAGCACAAAAAATAGTAGATGAATTTATAGACTATGCAAGGAATGAAAAAATTTTATCGGAGAATGAAATTTCTGAATATAGAGAAAGATTTTTAAAAAGCTATCCATTTAAACCAGAGGTTATTGATGTGCTCTACAAGAGATGGGGCTCATTTCCAACTTTTCAGAGAACAAGAGGTGTTTTAAGATTACTTTCTCAGGTAATTTATAGCCTTAAAGATACAAAAATACCATTCATTCGTCTTGGTGATTTTGATCTTAGCAATGATGTAATAAGAAGAGAGCTTATAGCCCATATTGGACAAGAGTGGGATAGTATTATTGCCCAGGATATAACATCAAAAAATGCAGGAGCAAAAAAGGTTGATGAAAGTATTGGCACTTCATATGCTCCATATAAACTTGGAACCGTTATTAGCACAGCTATTTTTATGCTTTCTTTTTCTGGTAAAGGAGAAAGGGGAACAACAACAAAAGAGCTTAAGCTTTGCAATGCATCACCAGAATTTGAAAGCTCCATTATAGATACAGTGATAAATAACTTAAGAGAAAAACTTTTTTACCTCTCCGATGATGGTCTATTCTTCACTAACCAGCCAAATTTAAATAAAATTATGCTTTCAAGGGAAGAAAATGTACCTGAGTCTAAAATATATGAGAAGGAAAGAGAGATTTTGCAGAAATATTCGGTAGGTTCTCAAAAGCTAAAAATTTACTTACATCCTAAATTTTCAAAGGATATTCCAGATACTCCTGAATTAAAGCTTGCAATATTAAACAAGGAAAGACCAGATAAGGAATTTCTTGAAAATTGTGGAGAATCTCCAAGGGTTTATAGAAATACATTAATATTTTTATGCTCCGATGATGGACAAAAAGAAAGCTTCCAAAACTTTTTAAGAAAACTTATTGCTACTAAAGAGATTGAGAGTGATAAATCTTTGAACTTATCCCATAGACAAAGGGAAGAAATCACAAGAAAACTTAAAGAACTTGAAAGAAGAGAGTATGAAGAATTAAGAAAATATTATAGAAAATTATTTGTGCCTGATAAAAATGGCTTTAAAGAATTTAATATGGGAATACCCAATATACATGAAAACCAATTAAATAATGAGGTATATGAGTATTTAAGGAGTCAGGGTGAAATTCTTGAAAAAATATCTCCTGTGGTAATTAAAGAAAAATATCTTTCAGATAAAGATTATATTCCCATAAAAAATCTTTATAATACCTTTCTTACAACTCCTGGAGAAACTCGCCTGCTTTCAAGAGATGCTCTAAAAGAGGGAATAATGGAGGGAGTTAAAAAAGGACTTTTTGGTTTTGGATATATTAATTATGGAGAAATTGTATGTGTAGAAGATGTAAAAATAGAGTTTGAAGAAAGCGAAGTAATTATTAAACCAGAGCTTTGTAAAAAAGAAAAAAGTACGGAAGAGGGAAAAGAAAAAACTAAATCCCCTGAAGATGGAAAGGGGATTAGCGTTCATGAGCCTACTGGAACAATAGAAGTTAATGTAAACCCAGAATATAAATTAAAAAGTTTGCATCTAAAATTAAAGATTGACCCAAAAAAAGGAGAAACTTCTCAAATTATAAGAATTATAAATCTATTAAAAAAGTCTTTTTCTAATCTTGAAGTAGAAATTATATTTGAGGCAAGTGGTGGAGAGATAGATAAATTTTATTATGAGAATAATATATTAGAAGCATTTAGACAAGCAAGGATTGAAATCATTGAAGAAAAATTAAACTAATCTATTTTTCATCATCATGGGGATATTCTACCCTATTTCTTCCCTTTTGTTTTGCCATGTAAAGCATGTCATCCGCCTGCTTTATAGTTTCCTTAAGGCTTAATTCTTCTGTAAAAGTTGCAACTCCCATACTTACAGTTATATGTCTACCACCACCAAAAGTATGTTCTTCTATAGATTTTCTTATTTTTTCTGCTATTGAAACAGCGGATTTTAAATCTGTTTCTGGAAGAAGAATGATAAATTCATCCCCTCCCCATCTACCTAAAAAGTCTGTCTTTCTAATGGTTGACTTTACAATTTCTCCAACCTCTTTAAGAACTATATCTCCTTCCTCATGCCCATATGTATCATTTATTTCTTTGAAATGATCTATATCAAATATGATTATAGATGCATTAGATTTGTATCTTTCTGTCCTAAGTTTTTCTCTCTCAAGCTCTTGAACAAGCTTTCTTCTATTGAATAATTCAGTAAGAGAGGCAGTGGTAGATAGAATCTCAAGCTGAATATTCGACTCTTCAACGGAGGTTTGTAATTATTGATTAATAATGTTTTATCCTCATAACCTGAATAAACATAATTTATATTAGGTAGAATATCCTTAGCAACTCTATAGAGATTAAGAATCTCCTTCCTTTCTTCTTTTGTTAGTGTAGTACCTTTTTTAATAATGGGATTTTCAGAAAATACCTCAACAGTTCTTCTAAGTGGCATAAAATACCAAAGAATGTAATTTTTCATAGCAAGATTTCTCTGCCTAATTATGGCTGTTGCGTTATTAATACCTGTTCTATAGACTACTGCGGTAATGAGTAAAGAGAATATGATAAGTAAAACCGCAGAAACTGTAAATATACTCCAAAAAAATAGTATCTTTTAAGCTTTTATTTCTCAATTACTAAATTCCTAAATATCATATTTTGTTTTATTAAAACATGTTTTTAATTTAAAGTCAAATATAAAAAAATGGTGTTTTTTATTCTTCTTTTGCCAACCCCTTTTGTCTTAATTAATATAACTCGTTTATATACACACCGCTGATATAATTACGTTTATAATGACATACACTTTTCTCGTTTAGATATTTAATTGTTCAATTTTAAGGGGAGCAGTATGTGGTAAAACGTGATATAATATATACAAATAATAATTTTTGGGATTTAAAATAAAAGTTAAAAGGGGGAAAAACAATGAGACTGCGTGCTATTTTAATCTTTCTTGTATTAGCAGTAGTCTCCAGCTTGGCTCAAGTAGATCCTTCACTCCTTCTTCCACAAAACTACCCGGTTCCTAATTGGGTCAAGCCAGGTCTTGTGGTGGTCTATCAACATGAAGGCGGTACTCAATCTGGTGGGGGCGCAAGTGCCGCATCTGGAAAAGGATTCAGGATCGATATTGTTACGGATATAGAAAAAAACACTGTGTACGGTATAGAGTTCATCGTTCTTGTCTCACCTTCTACTTATCAGATAACCTTTCAGCCTTTCAAAGTTATGCCTCTTTTTGTTTTCATCCATCCCAATGCAGTCCAAGATTTACTTAAGAAATCTGATATGTATGCCAAGCAAGGCATTGTAGTGAGAGGAGGACGTGTCTCCGAAAACTCCATTTGGCTGGGCATAGCATATAATGTTTCTTCTCAAGATTTTTGGATATCGAACGAAGGACTCGTTCAGAGAGTCCAGGTTCTCGTAAAACAACGGGAAGGTTCCGCTGTAGTTATGAGTCAAAATGTGAAGCATTTCTACATTGAATGGCCAAATATAAAAGAATTTCCGCCTGTTGCCAGAGAAAGCCACACTTACAACATTTACACATCTATGTACGGATTCACTAATCTTGCTGGAAGTTCGAGCTATCGACTCTCAAATGTCCAGGGAAGGGTTGCCAGATACTCGATATTACAGAGTACTTCTGGCATGTCTACGCCCACAGAATCTATGGGTGTGCCTTCATTTGGTCCGTTCTACATACACCCATCTCTTTTGAAAAAAGATGTTATCCTGCAGATACCAGAGATAGGCTTAGTCTGGAAAAACGAGCAAGGAATGTATGGAGTAGACACCGTTGTTTATTTTAAGGGTCAAGAATGCTTCCGAGCATCTTTTGATGAAAGAGGACTTTTGATGGGCGTTCAACACCTTTATTCGGGGCTTATTTTTTCAGCAGAACTTATACAATGAATGATAAAGGTTTCAATAAAATGATTGGTCTCGTCTTCTAATTTTTTTCTTATTATGAGTCCATAAGTGATAACTTCTTTGTTGTATATCTTGCTCATTTGCTCTAAGCATATACCACCTCCAGCAGCGTAGGTTGCAAAAAACGCAGTTTTTTTGATTTTCTCCCTATTTACGAGGAGATAAGTTCTTATCGCTGGTGTCACTCGCCCGTTCCATACGGGAGTTCCAACGATCACAAGATCGCGTAATCCGTAGGGTCTTTCTCAAAGAGTATTTCTGTTGTTTTACCTCTTGTTGCATCGTAGCCAGCGATGAGAAAGCCCAAAATACCATTTCTTTTCTTTTTATCAATTACCTCGTCAAGATCAGCCCCAAGAGACTCAGCAATTCGTTGAGCAACCTGCCTGGTATGACCGTCCCTTGTGTAATAAGCGACAAGTATTTTCATTTACCACGCCTCCCATCTAAATATAAATTAGTCCTTCCTCTGAAAGGAAGTCCGATTATCACTCTGTTATTTCTTTTTAAACTACAATTTAAACTACCATAGTTTATCATCGTTTAACATCAAATAACATATATAATATAGCAAAGGAAAAAATTCCTCTTCAGGTTGGGGGGGGTGGAATTTATTTTCTCCTGTGAGAATAAGTTAGAAGAAAGCATTTAAGGAGATTGAATCAACAATAAAAATGGCTCCTCGGGCAGGATTCGAACCTGCAACCCGCCGGTTAACAGCCGGCCGCTCTACCGTTGAGCTACCGAGGAGCGATTTTGATAAAATTATATACAAACCCATTTAAAAAATCAATAGCTTTATGTTATAATTTTTTCCATGAATTACAAATTCATTGTGGAAGTAGAAAATTTAAGAAAAACTTACGGAAACATTACCGCCGTTGATGGTATTAGCTTCAAAATCAAACAAGGCTCTATATTTACTCTTCTTGGACCAAACGGTGCTGGAAAGACAACAACTCTTGAAATAATAGAGGGTTTAAGAACACCAGATAGCGGAAAGATCACCATTTTTGGAGAATCTGTTTCAAAAATTGAGGATAAACATAAAGAAAATATAGGGGTATCCCTTCAAGAAACAAATCTTATTCCTCATCTTACTATAAGAGAAACCCTAAAATTATTTAGAAGTTTATATAAAAAGGGATTGGATATTAATGAGGTTTTGGAATTTGTGTCATTGAAAGAAAAAGAAAATACTTATATAGAAAAACTTTCAGGAGGGCAAAAACAGAGATTAGTTATTGGTCTTGCCCTAATTAATGATCCATTACTTCTTTTTTTAGATGAGCCCACCACAGGGCTTGATCCCCAAGCAAGAAGAAGCATATGGAGTCTCCTTCAGGAGCTTAAAAGGAGAGGTAAAACTATAGTATTAACAACCCATTACATGGAAGAGGCAGAATTTTTATCCGATTGGGTATGTATAATGGATCATGGAAAAATTATTAAAGAAGGAACTCCTATGGATTTAATTAGAGAGATTGGTGGAGAAAGTGTAGTTGAGGTTGAGGCAGAAGACAATGAGAAATTTCTAAATGATTTAAAGGAAAATAAAGTAAACTATATATTTAACCCGAAAAAGAATAAATTAATAATAAAAACCGATAATGTACTTAATACCATAGAAATTTTATTAAAGGTTGCTAAAGAAAATTCTATTCAGCTTAAAAACGAGGTCATTAGACAGCCAAACTTAGAGGATGTATTTTTAACACTTACAGGTAGACAGTTAAGAGAAGAATGAAGGTCTTACAAGCATCTATTTATTTTTTTAAATCAACAATAAGAGAAAAATCATATCTTTTTTGGATAATTGCCTTTCCAATTATTCTTCTTACCATGCTTAATCTTATCTTTTCCTCCTTCTACAAAGTGGAAAGAATAAATTTTAATCTTTATCTTCTTAAGCAAGATGGTACATTTTCAAATATTATTGAGGATGTTTTATTAGGGATTAGTAAAGGAGAGAATAAAATCTTTAATCTTAAAGTTTTTAAGGACTACTCCTTAAGAGATAAATTAATAAGAGATTTAAAGGATGGGAAAACTCACGCTATATTGGAAATTCCTGAAAACTTTGATAATTTAATGTTAGCAAATTCCATGTTTCAATTTTTTGGTCTTTCTTCTCCTGCAAAAATAAAAATTTATTCTTTAAACCATAATGCATCTTCTGAAACAACCGCATTAATATTAAAAAATATTTTTCAAAGAATGAATTTAGAATTTGCAAAAAGAATAAGACCTATTAAGGAGTATGAGGTAGAAAGCGAAATTGTAGGCACAAAAAACACCTTTTCCTATATAGATTTTATCTTTCCTGGAACTATCATATATGCAATTACTTTAACCTCTATATTTGGGATTGGAGTTGAAATTGCATGGTATAAAGAAAGTAAAATTTTTAAGAGAATATATCTATCTCCTCTTAATCCTTTGCAATTTTTCCTTTCCTTCTTTCTCTCTCGCCTATACATAATATTAATCCAGGTTTTTTCTCTGAGTATATTCTGTAAGTTTATTTTTAAAAGCTACATAAACCCCCTTTCTATTCCATTTATAGGTTATATTTTGCTTTCAATATTTACCTTATCCTCTCTTGGTTTCTTCTCTGCGTCCATGGCAAAAAATGCAAATTCCGCCAATGTTATTGCCCAAATTGTCCAATTCCCCTTGCAATTTTTAGGAGGCATATATTTTCCAGTCTTTGATGTGCCCTGGTTTATCTACTGGTTCGTTCTAATTAATCCTATTACTTATCTTTCTGCTGGCATAAGAGATTCCTTAGGAGTTCTTGCATCGCCATATCCTGCCTATGTATGTATTCTTTTGCCTCTCTTATTTGGTATATTTTTCTTAACAATTGCTATATTAAAGTTTAGGAGAATAGAGTTCTAATGAGGTCCTTTTTTAATATTTTCTTATATAGATTTAAAAGCTTTTATAGAGATAGATTTACATTCATCTTTGCATTCCTCCTACCTATAATATTTGTCATCATTTTTGGCTTTGTTTTTGGTGGTAGTGATGAGAAGGTAGAAAAAATAAAGGTAGCCTTATTAGAAAGCCAAAAAGAAGTTGCAGATGTTTTTAGTGAGATGTCGGAGCTTGAGATTGTTTTTTGTAAAGATTTAGAAGAAGTAAAAAACTATACATTGAAAGGTAAGACTGATTGTGGAGTTATATTACAAGATAATAAGTTCAAAATTTTCCTAAGTTTCACAAGTTTTCAGCAAAAACCCTTTTTAAGGACCATCGGAGATGTTCTCTCCTCCTACTATTCCATAAGAACCGCAGGATTAAAAAAGAGTATCGAGATAGAGGAGGAAAAAATAGATGTAGGAAAAAGGAGGATTACAAGTCTGGGATACTCTATTCCCGGTGTTATTAGTTTCTCGCTATCTTCCGCCATATTTACTATGATAGCCCTTTTTGGATTCTATAAAAGGGCTGGAATTTTAAAAAGATTTGCCATAACCCCTGTAAATCCTTTTATTTTTATCTCAGGAATAATTTTAGGAAACCTACTTGCTATATTATTTTCCGCAACCCTTGTATTATTAGCCTCACAACTCATATTCAGTATTAACTTTTCCATAAATTGGACCCTTTATATAATTACTACTATATCTACCATACTTGGAATGATGGCAATCGGGATTTTCTTAACAGCCATTTTTAAAGAACCAAATACAGCAAACAATGTAGGAAATCTGATACTTAATATAATGCTTTTCTTTTCAGGCGTATATTTCCCTTTGGACTTTCTTCCAAACTATCTCAAAACCTTTGCCAAATTTTTACCCCTCTATTATGTGGGAAGATCACTAAGAATATCCCTTGGCGTGGAAGAAGGATCCCCCTCCTTTATCCTCTCTACCTCTTTTGTAATGCTAATCTCCTTTTTTGTATTAGTAATTGCCTTTGGAAGACAAATCTTAGAGACGGAAAAGTAAAATTACCAGGTGCTTTCCTGATCCTCTTTCTCTACCAATAATCCATATTCTAAGCTTTCTACAAGAGCCTTCCAGCTTGCCTCAATAATATTCGTTGATACTCCTACTGTGCTCCAATTCTTACCACTTACATCCGTAGAGTCTATAAGCACTCTTACCTTTGCACCAGTTCCACTGGTTCCATTTATGACCCTTACTTTAAAGTCTGAAAGCTGAATATCCTTTAATTTTGGATAGAATTGGGCTAGAGCTTTTCTTAAGGCAGAATCTAAAGCATTTACAGGACCATTCCCTTCCGCAGCAACATGCACAATCTCATCCTTTACTTTCAATTTTAAAGTAGCTTCAGTAGTAGTTTCTCCATGTTCTCCTATCTTTTCCACAATTACTCTTAATCCTATTAAGTCAAATAGTTTTATCTCTTCCCCAAGAGTCTTTCTAACAAGAAGTTCAAAGGAGGCTTCTGCTCCCTCAAAGTAATATCCTTCATTCTCTAATTCAGTTACTTTATCTAATATAATTTTTGCAAGAGGAGATTCTCTATCAATATCAATATTAAACTCCTTTGCCTTTGAAACAATAGTACTTGTACCTGAAAGCTCAGATACCAAAATTCTTCTCTTATTTCCTACCTTTTCTGGATTTATATGCTCATAAGATCTTGGATTCTTTAGGATAGCATTAACATGTACTCCACCTTTATGGGCAAAAGCACTTCTACCAACAAAGGGAGCCCACGGTTCTGGAGGAAGATTAGCTACTTCAGAAACCCAATGGGAAAGTTCTGTTAATTTTGCCAAATTCTCTTCAGGAATTACAGTAAATCCCATCTTCAATTGAAGAATAGGGATTATGGAGCAAAGATTTGCATTTCCACATCTTTCTCCATATCCATTTATAGTACCTTGGACCTGAGTTGCTCCCTCCATTACTGCTACTATTGAGTTTGCCACTGCAAGCTCAGAATCATTATGAGTATGTATGCCTATAGGCACCTTTATCTTTTCTTTCACCTTTCTTATAGCTTCTTGTATTTCCCAAGGAAGGCTTCCACCGTTTGTATCCGCAAGCACTATCCAATCCGCTCCGCCTTCTACTGCAGATTCAAGTGTTGCTATAGCATAAGAAGGATCAGATTTATATCCATCAAAGAAATGTTCTGCATCATAAATAACTTCTTTATTATGAGCCTTCAAATATTTAATAGAATCATAGATAATTTGCAAGTTATTATCTAAAGTTGTTTTAAGAATTTCAGTTACATGAAAGTCCCAAGATTTACCAAAAATAGTTACTACAGGAGTATCACTATCAAGAAGAGATTTCAAATTTGGATCATCCTCTGGAGCATTTTTCACTCTACGAGTACTCCCAAAAGCAGTTATCTTTGCATGTTTTAATGGAACTTCTTTTATCCTTTTGAAGAAGTTTAAGTCCTTTGGATTGGAGCCAGGCCAACCACCTTCTATATAATCAACTCCAAACTCATCTAACTTTTCCGCTATTCTAATTTTATCTTCTAAAGAAAAGGAAATTCTCTCGCTCTGTGCTCCATCCCTAAGAGTAGTATCATATATGTAGATCTTACTCACTTAAATCACCTCTCTCAATATATTCAACTACTAAATCCCCTATCTCTTCAGTGGAAACCAGCTTTTTTGCATAGGGATTGCCTTGGTATAGGTCCATAGTGAAATAACCTTTTTCTAAAATTTTTTCAACTGCCTCCTCAATTTTCTTTGCAGGCTCTTCCAAATGTAGTGAATACCTCAGAAGGAAGGCGGTAGAAAGAATGGTCCCTAATGGATTAGCAATATTTTTACCTGCAATATCAGGTGCCGTGCCATGAATAGGCTCATAAAGACCTTTTGAATCCTCTCCAAGGCTTGCAGACGGAAGCATACCAATAGAGCCTGTTATAACTGACGCTTCATCACTTAAAATATCACCAAAGGTGTTCTCTGTAAGAATAACATCAAATTGCTTTGGATACTTAACAATCTGCATAGAGCAGTTATCTACATACATATGCTCCAATTTTACATCAGGATAATCTTTAGCCACATTCTCTACAATCTCTCTCCAAAGTCTTGATGTTTCTAAAATATTTGCTTTATCTACTGATGTTACCTTTTTATTTCTATTCTTTGCTATTTCAAAAGCAATCTTAGCAATCCTTCTTATTTCATCCTCTGAATAAAGCATAGTATCAACTGCATAAATTTTTCCATCCTTCTCATATCTTTCCTTTGGTTTTCCAAAATAAAGTCCTCCTGTCAATTCTCTTACAATAACAAAATCTACACTTTCTAATAATTCAGGCTTTAAAGGTGAGCTAAAGATTAAAGTCTTATAAGTTTTTATAGGTCTTATATTAGCGTATAACTTTAAACCCCCTCGAAGTCCTAAAAGAGCCTGCTCAGGTCTTAGATGGGAAGGTAGATTATCCCACTTTGGACCTCCTACTGCACCCAATAAAATGGCATCACTCTCTTCACACAACCTAAATGTTTCCTCAGGGAGTGGAACTCCTTTCTCATCAATGGCGGAGCCCCCAACTAACCCATACTCAATTTCAAATTTATGACCAAAAACTTTTTCTATGGTTTTTAACACTTTTACACTTTGCCTAACAACCTCAGGACCAATTCCATCTCCAGGAAGAACTGCAATCCTATAACTCATAAACCTTCACCTCTTGCTTTTTCTATAGCAAAATTAATTAAACCACCTTTATTTATTATCTCCTGTATTAATGGTGGAAATGGCTTAGTTTTAAACTTTTCACCTGTGGTCAGGTTTTCTACAACTCCTTCTGTGAAATCAATCTTTAATACATCTCCTTCCTTTATCTTATCTACAGCCTCAGGAAGCTCTATTATCGGTAGTCCAATATTAATAGCATTTCTATAAAAAATTCTTGCAAAAGATTTAGCTATTATACAATTAATCCCACTTGCCTTTATTGCGATTGGAGCATGTTCTCTTGAAGATCCACACCCAAAATTCTCTCCCACTACCAATATATTTTTTTCTTTTACTTTCTCCTTAAAATGAGGGTCTAAATCCTCCATGCAGTGTTCTGCAAGCTCCTTTGGATCAGTTGTATTTAAGTATCTTGCAGGAATTATTACATCCGTATCAATATTATCTCCATACTTTATGGCTTTTCCTTCAAAAATCATTATTCTTTCACCTCCACTTCCCAGGGAGCTGCAATCCTTCCTAAGATGGCAGATGCTGCAGCAACCGCTGGATTTGCTAAATAAACTTCACTTTTTGGATGCCCCATTCTTCCAACAAAATTTCTATTTGTAGTACTTAAAGCCCTTTCACCTTCTGCAAGTACACCTAAGTGTCCACCAAGACATGGTCCACAACTGGGAGGAGTAATAGTGGCTCCTGCAGATAAGAATATCTCTATTAAGCCTTCTTTCAAAGCTTGCATATAAATGTTTGGGGTTGCAGGAGTTATTATGAGTCTTAAATTTGGATTCACTTTATGTCCCTTCAATATTTTTGCAGCTATTCTTAAATCTTCTAATCTCCCATTTGTACATGAACCAATATAAACTTGATCTAAAGTGATATTTTTATTTACTGCTTCTGAAACTGGATAAACATTACTGGGTAGATGAGGAAAAGCTACCATTGGCTCCAAATTAGAAACATCCCACTCATAAACTTCTTTATAATTTGCATCTTTATCACTATAAAAAAGCTCGTAACCTCTTTTAGCCCTTGGCTTAATATATTCTAATGTAATCTCATCGGGCTCAATGATTCCATTTTTTGCTCCCGCTTCAATCGCCATATTACACATAGTGAGTCTATCAGACATAGGAAGATTTTTTATAACTTCTCCTGTAAATTCCATTGCCATATATCTTGCACCATCAACCCCAATCTTTCCAATAGTGTAAAGAATTAGATCTTTCCCTCCAACCCACTTCGGCAATTTTCCATAGTATACAAATTTAAGAGATTCAGGAACTTTTAACCATATTTCTCCAAAAGCCATGGCATATGCTAAGTCTGTACTACCTACACCTGTAGAAAAAGCTCCTAAAGCTCCATAGGTGCATGTATGAGAATCCGCCCCAATTATGCAATCTCCTGGAAGAGTTAACCCCTCTTCTGGAAGTAATGCATGCTCTATTCCAACTCTTCCAACTTCATAATAGTATTTTATGCCCTGCTCTCTTGCAAATTCTCTCATCTCTTTTGATTGTTGGGCGGACTTTATATCTTTATTTGGAGTAGAGTGATCTGGGACTAATGCAATTCTCTCAGTATCAAAGACCCTTTTAACTCCTATCTTTTTAAATTCTTTAATTGCAAGAGGAGCAGTTATATCATTTGCTAAGATGAAGTCTAATTTCACAAATATCAAATCATTTGGTGCAATTTCTTTATTATTACTATGTTTTAAAAGAATTTTTTCTGTGATAGTATAACCCACTAATTTTCACTCCCTTCCTCTGCAGTAAGTAAATTGTTTAATGCTTTAACATAAGCTTTTGCACTTGCTTCTATAACATCTGTACTTGTTGCTCTCCCAGTATAAAGGGTTCCTTTTTTGTCGGATATTTTTACAATTGCTTCTCCTAACGCATCAGTTCCTGATGTTATAGAGTGCAAAGTAAAATCAACAAGACTATGTTCAATATTTACCGCCTTTGCTATAGCTTTATATACAGCGTCTACAGGACCATTCCCTGTTTCCACACTGTGTACCTCTTCATTATTTTTTTCTAATATTACTGTAGCTGTAGGCACTATCCCTACACCACTTACAACCTGTAAGTGTTTTAATATTAATTTATCTGACTCTTTAACAAATCCATTTGTTATAATTGCCTCTATATCTTTATCGGTTATCTCTTTCTTTTTATCTGCAAGCTCTTTAAATCTTTTGAACGCCTCATCTATCTCTTCCTTTGTCAATTTATATCCAAGTTCTTCTAATCTCTTTTCAAAGGCATGTCTTCCAGAGTGCTTACCTAATACAATTCTACTCTGAGGTAGCCCAATGGTTGTTGGATTCATTATTTCGTATGTAGATGGATCTTGTATTACTCCATGCTGATGTATGCCTGATTCATGAGCAAAGGCATTATCCCCTACAATAGCTTTATTTGGTTGAATCATAACTCCAGTTAAGGCACTCACCAGTTTACTCGTCCTATATATCTCTCTTGTGTTTATATTTGTATCCTTTCCAATTTTCCTTACCTTTAATGCCATAACTATTTCTTCTAATGCTGCATTACCTGCCCTCTCTCCCAAACCATTTATAGTACATTCAACTTGTCTCGCACCATTTACAATTGCAGAAAGGGAATTTGCAACAGCAAGACCTAAATCATTATGACAATGAACACTAACAATGACCTTATCTATATTTTCCACATTCTCCATTAATTTTTTAATAAGCTCTCCAAATTCCCATGGTAAGGCATAGCCTACAGTATCTGGAATATTTATAACTGTTGCACCAGCCTTTATAACCTCTGTTAATACTTTACATAAGAAATCAAAATCACTCCTTGTGGCATCTTCTGGTGAAAATTCCACATCACTACAATATTTTTTTGCATACTTTACTGCCCATACAGCTTGCTCTAATACTTCTTCCTTTGTCTTCTTTAACTTCTTCTCCATATGGATATTTGAAGTAGCAATAAAGGTATGTATCCTGGGAGATTCTGCATTTTTTAAGGCTTCCCAAGCAGTATCAATATCTTGTTGTACTGCTCGGGAAAGACCAGCAATAACTGGTCCCTTTACCTTTTCCGCAATAGTTTTTACAGCATTAAACTCTCCAGGAGATGCTATGGGAAATCCTGCCTCTATTATATCTACATTTAGCTTCGCTAACTGTTTTGCTATCTCCAATTTTTCTTCTACATTCAAGCTTACCCCTGGAGTTTGTTCTCCGTCTCTTAAGGTTGTATCAAAAATATAAATTCTTTCCATAAAGGTACCCCCTTTACTCGCTCTTTAACCAGGGCATCATCTTTCTCAAAACTTTACCCACTTTCTCTATGAGATGCTCCTCATCTTTCTTTAATAGTGCATTAAATACAGGTCTTCCTACTTGATTCTCTAAGATCCATTCTCTGGCAAAAACTCCATCCTGTATCTCTTGGAGAATTTTTTGCATTTCTTTCTTTACAGAGTCATTTATTATCCTTGGACCTCTTGTTATATCACCATACTTTGCTGTATCACTAACTGCTTTTCTCATAAAGGTAATGCCACCCTGGTTTATTAAGTCTACAATCAGTTTAAGCTCATGAAGACATTCAAAATAGGCAACCTCAGGCTGATATCCCGCATTAACTAAGGTTTCAAAACCTGCCTTAATAAGAGCGGTAACTCCCCCACAAAGGACTACCTGTTCCCCAAAAAGATCTGTCTCAGTCTCCTCTTTAAAAGTAGTTTCCAAAACTCCTGCTCTTGTTGCCCCTATTCCTTTGGAGTAGGCAAGAGCTATATCTCTACAGGTCTTAGTATAGTCCTGATGCACTGCAAAAAGGGCAGGTACTCCCTTACCCTCTTTATACAAATCCCTTACAAGAGGACCAGGTCCTTTTGGAGCTACCATAAACACATCTACAAAAGGAGGCGGAACAATCTGGGAAAAATGGATATTAAATCCATGTGCAAATCCCAATGCCTGGTTTGGTTTCAGATAAGGAGCAACCTTCTCTTTGTATAACTTAGGTTGTTCTGTATCTGGAAGAAGAAACATAATGATATCCGCCCTTTGAACTGCAGTCTCTACATCGTACACCTCCATACCTTCCTCAATGGCTCTTTTCCAGGACTCTCCATTTGGTCTAAGTCCTAATATAACCTTTAGACCACTATCCTTTAAATTATTTGAGTGAGCTCTTCCCTGACTCCCATATCCAAGAACAGCTATTGTCTTACCCTTTAAAACATCCATATTAACATCAGAATCATAATATACCTTTGCCATTTTTCCATCCTCCTTATTATTTATTATTTAATCTCATTCCTCTTGCCATCACAATCTTTCCTGTTCGCACCATCTCTTTAATTCCATAGGGCTCCAAATTTTTTATAAAAGCATCTATCTTTTCACTATCACCAGTAACCTCTATAACAAGGTCTTTTTCACTAACATCAACTATGCTCGCTCTAAATATCTCTACTAAATCTATAATAGCTCTTCTTGTATTACTATCTGAATTTACCCTAATTAAAGCTAATTCTCTTTCAACCACAGGAGTATCTGTATAATCATTAACCTTCAATACTACAATAAGCTTATATAATTGTTTCGTGATCTGCTCTAAAACTTTTTCATCTCCATCAACAACCAAGGTTATCCTTGATATATTAGGAGATTCTGTAGTATTTACAGCCAAACTTTCAATATTGTAACCCCTTCTACTAAATAGTCCTGCTACTCTTGCTAATACTCCGGGTTTGTTCTCTACTAAAATGGAGAGAGTATGTTTCATTACTGTAACACCTCCTCGTTAATCAATCATCATCTTATCTATAGAGCCTCCAGCTGGCACCATTGGAAATACATTTTCTTCTCTCTCAACCATAAAATCTATAATTACAGGAGCATCATTTTTCTCTAAAGCCCATTCAATAGCACTTTCTACCTCTTCAACCTTTTCTACTCTTCTTCCATAGGCACTGTATGCTTCAGCAAGTTTTACAAAATCAGGATGAAAATCAAAGAGAGTACAAGCATATCTTTTATTATAAAAGAGCTCTTGCCACTGCCTTACCATACCAAGACAACTATTGTTTAATATGAATATTTTTATTGGCAATTTCTCAGTTACAGCAGTTGCAAGCTCCTGAATATTCATTTGAATACTTCCATCACCTGCTATATCAATTACTATATCATTAGGTCTTGCCAGCTTTGCCCCTATTGCTGCTGGAAGACCAAACCCCATAGTACCTAAACCACCAGATGTAATAAACTGTCTTGGTTTCTTCACTTTATAATACTGTGCTGCCCACATCTGATTTTGTCCAACCTCTGTGACAATAATAGCTTCTCCCTTTGTAATTTCATAAATCTTCTCAATTACGTATTGGGGCTGAATAACATTTTCTTTCCTTCTATATCTTAATGGATACTTCTCTTTCCATTCATTTATCTGTTTCCACCATTCTGGATTTTCCTTTGGATCAACCTCATTGTATAGTCTTTGCAAAGTTATTTTTGCGTCTCCCACAATTGGAACATCAGGAGTAGTATTTTCCCCAATTTCTGCAGGATCTATATCAATGTGTATGATTTTAGCCTCTGGAGCAAAGGTATCAATCTTTCCTGTAGACCTATCGCTAAATCTTACACCAATAGCTATTATTAAATCACTTTTATTTATTGTGAAGTTGGCATAAGCAGCACCATGCATACCAATAAATCCACAATATAATGGATGATCCTCAGGTATTGCTCCCTTACCCATAAGACTTGTAACTACAGGAGCGTTTATCTTTTCTGCAAATTTAATTAATTCTTCACTGGCTTCAGAAGCAATTATTCCCCCACCAGCAAAAATTACTGGTCTTTTTGATTCCTTTATTAGGTTCACTGCTTTCTTAATTTGCAGTGGGTGAGGTTCAAAAGTTGGTTTAAATCCAGGTAAATTAACATCCTTAGGATATTGGTAATTTATTTTTGCAGCAAAAATATCTGCAGGAATATCTATTAAAACTGGTCCCTTTCTTCCGGTAGTTGCTATAAAAATTGCCTCCTTAAATACTCTCAAGACTTCCTCAGGATTTTTTACAAGATAATTATGTTTTGTTATTGGCATTGTGATACCTGTAGTATCTGCCTCTTGGAATGAATCCTTACCAAGTGCAGATGTTCTCACTTGACCAGTAATTGCCAATACAGGAGAAGAATCCATAAATGCAGTAGCAAGCCCTGTTACTAAATTTGTAGCTCCTGGTCCAGAAGTTGCTATACACACACCTAATTTTCCACTTGCTCTCGCATAGCCATCAGCAGCATGAGCGGCACCTTGTTCGTGCCTTACCAATACATGTTTTATAGAGGAATTGTATAAAGCGTCGTAAAATGTTATAACAGCTCCTCCAGGATATCCAAATACAATTTTTACCCCTTCCTCCTCCAGAAATCTTACTATAGCTTGAGCTACTGTCATCTCCATAAGCTTTTACCTCCCTTCTTAAAATAAAAGCTTCTCAACCTAATAAAAAGGGTGAGAAGCTTCCCACGGTACCACCTTCATCGGTCCAAGTTTTTCAGGACCACTCTTTCCTTTAACGCAGGAAATACGAAAAGTTCTACATAGCAAAAAAGAAGGCTTTATGCCTTCTTTCGCCTTCGAACTTTCAGCTCCGAGGCGAGTTCCTTAGGCTATACCACCAGGTTCCACCAACCCCTGGCTCTCTGTAAGGTAATCGCCTAAGTACTACTCCTCTTCCTCGCCATTGACCACTTATTTAGTTTGCTATATTACCATATATTTTAAACCATGTAAAGAGGGGGATACCTTTAAAACTAAATCAATTTAGAGACAGTTTATTTGGTGAAGTATTGTAATAATAGTAAAACTCATTATAAAGAAAATCTGCCCATGCAAGTCCACCGCTACTTTTAGTAAATAAAAGATCTGCATATTTTGTAAGTCCTAAATTCCAGTCATTTACCACATATGGGAACCATATGGAAAGCCCTCCAAGAAGAGTGTAATCAATGTACCTATTATAAATTACTGCACTTTGTATTTTATTCATGAGATTTTCCGCTGAATATTGTAGATCAGAATAAGAAGTGTTATTTTTCACAAGAGCAGAAAAGCAGTATAGATCCATATATTCATAATTGTTGCCGGGGGCAAAGGATGGAGTTACATTCCTCAGGTTCATGATAGCTTGAGCTGAATTAGGTAAACAATTTTTAAGATAAGTAGCAAAATAGTAAAGCTCTGACACAATGGAACTTACATTGCTTAAGTCTACTAAAGACATAGTGATCTTATTATTATTAGAATTGTTATTGTAGTATATATCAATGATTTTAATTCCGAGAGAAATAGGATCGCAAGTTGCGTTTGAGAGAAGAAAACTCAAGATTAAATCCCATCTTGTTGGACCATATGCTGTAGTCTCAGAGAAAATTAAATATTTAGCAACATCCTTAAGCTCATAGGCAACTTCAATATTTCCCATTAAACAAGCATCAAGATAAAGAAGGTCAATTTTCTTTCCCAAAAGACCAGAGCTCAAACCCTCTCTAAGCTCTGGCATAGTGAGAGAATTATTATTATATAGTTCATCAAAACAAATATCCCGATCTATATTACCTTGTGATTTACTTTTCCATCCACTCCCATGATCCTCAATAACCATCAAATATTTTTTAGCAGGAAAGTTTGAGAGGGCATAAGAGACTAAAATTCGTAAGTTTTCAGCATATCCAAAGTTTACGGCACCAGAAAATAAAGTATCAAGTTTTCCATTATGGCAGTAATATAGGTATGAAGTAGCAAGATACTGATATGGACCTGCAAGAATAACAATATTTACTCCTGATGTGTTTGAAAAGCTTTTTATATAATCAATATCTTGCTGAATACAACTTGCCAGATTATTATGTCCATCAAGATACATGATTATAGTCCATTCCACATTGATAAAACAAGTTACAGAATCTCTATCTAATATATTCCCTTTACCATCTATAGCTCTTACTTCCACAATATGGGATGAACCATGTTTTAGATAACTGGTATCCTATAGAGAGCTATATGGAGAATAAAAATCTTCCCCAATTTTTGCCCCATCTACATAAAATTCTATTTTTGCTACATTTACTCCCTCTTTTAACCTTGCAGAAACTTCCACTAAACCTGATCCTGGCACATAAGAATTGTTAGCAGGCTGAGAAACAAAAACTATCTTTTCTGGCTTTGATGCACATCCTGAAATAAAAAGAGAAAATAATACTAAAATGGAGATTAAATAAAATACCTTTTTCATTTCCCTCACCTCCCAATTAAAATTAAATTATTTTCCACCCTTAAGTATAAAAACTCAAAGTGTCAAATTCTGACCCTCATTTTAATTTTTTTGAAAAATCAATTTATAAACAAAAAAAAGGGAGCAAGGATTTTCTCCCTGCTCCCTAATTGTTACCAGTCACTCGTTACGCGTCACCCATAACGCGTCACTCATCACCTAAATAACAAACTCCTCAAAACCTCTATAGGATACTGCCTCTGCAATATGCTCCAATTTTATTTGTTCACTTCCTTCCAAATCCGCAATTGTTCTTGATACTTTAATTATCCTATCCAGCCCTCTTAATGAGATTTTCATTTTTTCAACTATATTTTCAAGGTAATTTTTGACATCAGGGGTTAGAGGACAATATTTTTTTATAAGTTTTGGGTTTAGCTGAGAGTTTGTATATATCTTTTCCTTTTTATATCTCTCTTCTTGAATTTTTCGAGCCATTTCAACCCTTGCCCTAACTTTATCTGAAGTTTCTCCACTTACATCTTGGAAAATTTTTTCTTTTTCTACTCTTCTTACATATATTCTCAAGTCAAATCTATCAAGAAGAGGACCAGATACCTTATGCCAATAACTTTTTATCTCATAAGGGGAACAAGTACAATCCTTTTCATTATCCCATAAATACCCACACTTACAGGGGTTCATAGCGGAGACTAATATAAACTGAGCCGGATAAGATACTGTATATTTAGAACGTGAAATTATAACCTTTCCTTCTTCTAAGGGTTGTCTTAATGCCTCTAAGACATCTCTTCTAAATTCAGGAAGTTCATCTAAGAAAAGTACTCCTCGGTGAGCTAAACTTACCTCACCTACCTGCGGGGTTGAACCCCCACCTATTAGACCTGCATAGGAAATCGTATGGTGGGGACTTCTAAAAGGTCTCTTCTGTATAAGAAATTCATCCTCTAAAAGACCTGCTATACTGTAAATTTGAGTTACTTCAAAAGCCTCATCATAGGTTAATGGAGGAAGAATAGAGGGAAGGGATTTTGCGAGCAACGTTTTTCCAGTACCAGGAGGACCAACAAGGAGCAAATTATGTCCACCAGCAGCAGAAATTTCTAAAACTCTTTTTGCCACTTCTTGCCCCTTTACCAAAGAAATATCATTATCAAAAATGGGCTTATAGCTTGGCATATTAAATTCCAATGGCTGTAAAAAAGCTTCTCCACTTAAAAAGTTTAGTACCTGAGTTAGATTTTCAACAGGAAGAATCTCTAATCCTTCTATTAAGCTACATTCAGGAGCATTCTCCTTTGGAATAAATACTTTCTTAAAACCTTTATTTTTCAATCCATATACCAAAGGTAAAAGTCCTTTACCTTTCCTAATTCTTCCGTCTAATGCAAGCTCTCCTAAAAAAGCCACTTCTTCAAAATTATAGTTTATATTCATCTCCGCAGATAATATGCCAATTGCAATGGGAAGATCTAAAAGTGAACTATCTTTTCTAAGATCTGCAGGAGCAAGATTAACTGTTATTCTTTTTAATGGAAATTCAAGATTACTATTTTTTATAGCGGATCTAACCCTTTCTTTAGCTTCTTGTATTGCTTGTTCTGCAAGACCTACAATATTAAAGCTTGGAACCCCAGATGCCAAATCAACCTCTACTTCTACCTTGAAACAATTTAATCCCACAAGAACTCCTGAAAATACCTTAGAAAGCATTTTCTATATGCTCCCATTTCATAATTTTATTATTCTCATCCAAAATAATAGAGAAAACATCAAACCTTACTAATAAGTTCTTTTTTCCAAATTTAGATAAATAATAGTTTGCAATAAATCTAATCTTCTCCTGTTTTTTATTGTCAACTGCCTCAATTGGGGCTCCAAAATCCATAGTCCTTCGTGTTTTTACCTCAACAAAAATGATTATATTCTTTTTTTCCGCTATTAGATCTATCTCTCCAAAGGGTGTTCTGAAGTTTCTTGCACTAATTAAGAAGCCTTTATTCTTAAAATAATTCTCAGCAAAATCCTCTCCTATTTTTCCCAACTCTTTTTTATTCACAGTAATTTGAAATTTTTCCTATGAATTTCACAAGGTCCATAAGTTAAAATATTTTTTTTATGCTCCTTAGTTGGATAACCTTTATGCCTCTTAAATCCATATAGGGGATATTCTTCATCAATTTTTTCCATGAGATCATCCCTTAATACCTTTGCCACAATTGATGCTCCAGATACTGTTTTGCAATATTTATCCGCTTTAACAACAGCTATTTGAGGAATAGAAAGATCAGGTATAGTTTTATTTC
This sequence comes from Dictyoglomus sp. NZ13-RE01, assembly GCA_002878375.1. Classification (NCBI taxonomy): domain Bacteria; kingdom Pseudomonadati; phylum Dictyoglomota; class Dictyoglomia; order Dictyoglomales; family Dictyoglomaceae; genus Dictyoglomus; species Dictyoglomus sp. NZ13-RE01. Next base: position 36,816 of record NIRF01000008.1, on the reverse strand, counting down.
CATCCACAATAACAATCTCAGGAGTAATTGGCAAGTTTAATATGGCTCTTTTCATAGCCAAAAGAGATGCTTGTAATATACCAAGTTCTTCTATCTCTTCTACTTCTGCATATCCATATCCCCATGCCACAGCCTCTTTCTTAATTAGAAGAAAAAGCCTTTTCCTTTCTGAGGGTGTTAGACTTTTTGAGTCTTTTAAAGGAAGAGAAGAAAAGGGAGGAAGAATTACAGCTCCGGCAAAAACAGGTCCTGCTAAACATCCTCTTCCAGCTTCATCAACCCCTGCCACATATTTATATTTTTGCCAAAGCTGTAATTCTGTCTCTATTGGACTATGTGAATTTTTTGGGGAGGCCATAATAGTAATATTGCCTTTCCCACAAGGTTTTTCTTTGGCACAAACCCCCAATATCTACTATCTACACTTACAGGTCTATTATCTCCCAATACAAAGTAACTATCCTTAGGAACAGTAATAGGACCGTAATTATCATCACTCTTTCTTTTTACATAATCTTCTACGAGCTTTTGCCCATTTACATAAACCTCACCGTTTTTAATCTCTACTCTATCTCCTGGAAGTCCTATTAATCTTTTTACATATTCTTTTGATGGGTCTAAAGGATACTTAAAAACAATAATTTCTCCTCTTCTTGGTTCTCTAAAATAATATGGAATTCTAACAACCAAAACTGCTTCTCCCTCATTCAAAGTGGGGATCATAGAACCTGTAGGTATATAAGAGATCTGCAATATAAAACTTTTTATTAAGAAAGCTAATATGAATGCAAAAACTACAGTCTCTACAAACTCATACCACTCTTTCCCTTTTAACTCTTGTCTTTTTGCAAGAATAAAAGCTATCTTGTCTTTTACCCAAAGAATAGCGGTATCAATTTTTTCTCTCATTCTTCCACCTTCTCAGCAATCTTTGCCTTCTTACCAGTTAAGCCTCTTAAGTAGTACAATTTTGCTCTTCTTACCTTTCCTCTTCTAACAACTTCGATCTTTTCTACAAGAGGTGAGTAAAGAGGAAATATTCTTTCCACGCCTACACCTTGAACTACCTTTCTTACAGTAATAGTTTCTCTTATACCTCCATGTTTCTTTGCAATTACTACTCCCTCAAATACCTGAATTCTTTCTTTATCTCCTTCAACAATCCTATAGTGAACTCTTACAGTATCACCAGGCCAGATTTCTGGAAGTTCTTTATTTTTCATCATTTCCTTTTCTACATTCTGAATAATTAAATCCATAGTCTACCTCCTTTCCTAATTCTTTCCTTATTTCTTTTAATAACTCAAAATCCTCCTTAGTTAAAGATGCCCTTTCTAAAAGATCGGGTCTTCTTAAAAGGGTCCTTTTCAGTGATTCTTTTCTTCTCCATCTTCTAATTTTTTCATGATCTCCAGAGAGAAGAATCTCTGGAACTTTCAAGCCTTCAAATTCTCTTGGATGGGTATAATGGGGATATTCTAATAACCCATCCTGAAAGGATTCTTCCTTTATTGAATTAGGGTCTCCTACAACTCCTGGCAAAAGCCTTATAATGGCATCTGTCACAACTAATGCAGGGATCTCTCCACCACTTAGTATATAGTCTCCTATTGATATCTCTTTTGTAATTATTGTCTTCACTCTTTCATCAACTCCTTCATATCTACCACATATAAAGATTAGATGTTCTTTTCTTGATAATTCTTCCGCTATTCTTTGGGTAAAAACCTCCCCTTGGGGGGAAAGTAGTATTACCTCACTTTCCTCTCTTTTCAGAGCCCTAACCGCTCTAAATATGGGTTCTGGTTTCATTACCATCCCAGAACCGCCCCCATAAGGATAGTCATCCACTTTTCTATGTTTATCATCGGTAAAATCTCTCAGATTATGTATAAAAATTTGAACAATACCCTTTTCTATAGCTTTTTTAACTAAGCTAATGTTAAATGGTCCATTAAAAAATTCAGGAAATATTGTTATTATATCTATTCTCATAATTCTTCTAACATTTCTACAACTATTTTCCCTTCAGGAATATTAACTTCTCTAATTATATCCCTTATAAAAGGAAGAAGCATTTCCCCTTCATCACTTTCTACAACAAACACATCATTGCTTCCTGTCTCAATAATTTCTCTAACAACCCCTAAAAAATCCCCCTTAGTATTGTATACCTGTAATCCTATTATTTGGTATGAATAAAAATATCCCTCTGGTAGAGGAGGCAATAAATCTTCTTCTAAAAGTAACCAATTCCCTCTTATTTTTTCTACACTTGTCCTATCCTTAAATTCTTCAAAATATAAAACATATCCTTTATTATGCTCTCTAACCTCTTCTAATATTACTTCTCTTTTCACAAATTCTGTATCTCCTTCTGAAATATATAACCTTTGTCCTTTCTTGAGAGCATATATAAAGTCAAAAAAGGACCAAACCTTAATTCCCCCTCTAATTCCAAAAGGCTCACCAAATTTTGCTATTCTTACCAATCTTTTTGGAGCCATCTTATTGTAATACTTCAATAACCACCTTTTTACCTTTCTTTAACCCTGCAACTCTTACAATAGTCTGAAGAGCTTTTACCGTTTGTCCTTGTTTTCCAATAACTCTCCCTCTATCTTCTGGCGCCACTTTTACTTCTAAAATAACAGATTTTGTCCCTTCTACCTCTCTTACCTCAACCTCCTCAGGATGCTGAACTATCGCCTTAATAATGTATTCCAAAAGCTCTTTCATTAAAACCAAATCCCCCTTTAAAATTCTTTAAGCAAAAATTCACAAATTGCCCAAAAAACTAATTAAGGACACCAACTTTTCTTAATATTTTCTCTACAGACTCTGATGGCTGAGCGCCAACACTTAACCAATACTTAATTCTTTCTTCTTTTACTTTTATAGTTTCAGGCTGTGTCTTAGGATCATAAAATCCCAAAATTTCTAAATGTTTTCCATCTCTTGGCTTTTTGCTATCGATAGCTATTATTCTATATGCTGGCTTATTTTTTGCACCAACTCTTGTAAGACGTATTTTTACCATTCTTTATTTCACCTCCTTTCTAATTTTTCTACATAAATGGGAAGATGTTTCTTCTTCCCTTAGAAAACTGTTTAATAAGTTCCAATGTCTGAAAATACTGCTTTAATAATCTATTTACGTCCTGCACCTTAGTACCACTACCTTTTGCTATCCTTAATTTTCTACTTCCATTAATTATAGAGGGATTTCTCCTCTCCTCAGGAGTCATTGATTCAATAATAGCTAAGAATCTTTTTATTTCTTTTTCATCCAAGTCTGGTCTTATATCCTTTTTTGGAAATCCTGGAAGCATGTCCAATATTTGTTCTAAAGTACCTACTTTTCTAATTTCTTTAAGCTGTTCATAGAAATCTTCCAAATCAAATTTTGCCTTTTTTATTTTCTCCTCTAATTTAGCCTGCTTTTCTAAATTAATACTTGTTTCAATCTTCTCTACTAATGTGGCTATATCACCCATTCCAAGAATTCTTCCAGCGAGTCTTTCTGGATAAAAGTATTCTAAATTTTCAATCTTCTCTCCTACTCCTATAAACTTTATAGGTTTTCCTGTAACAGCTCTAACAGACAAAGCAGCGCCACCTCTTGCATCTCCATCGAGCTTTGTAAGAATAATTCCTGTTATTGGAATTCTTTCTTTAAACTTTTCTGCCACATTTACTGCGTCTTGTCCTGTCATACCATCAAGAACCAAAAGAACCTCTGATGGCTTGAATTTATTAACTAAATCTTCAAGTTCCTGCATCATTTCCTCATCAACATGGAGTCTTCCTGTAGTGTCCACAATTAAAACATCCATCAATCTTTCTTTTCCAGAAAGTATTGCATTCCTTATTATCTCTTCTGGAGTTTTTCCCTCTTTGAATACAGGAACCTTTATTTTCTCCCCTAAAATCTCCAACTGTTTTGCTGCTGCAGGTCTAAAGGTATCTCCTGCTACAAGCATAACCTTTTTCTGTTCCTGGCTAAGCTTATAAGCCAGCTTTGCACAGGTTGTAGTCTTTCCAGCACCTTGCAATCCTACAAGAAATATGAGAGATGGCTTTTCGTTTCCAAATTGAAGTCCAATCCTTTCTCTACCTAATAATTCTGTCAATTCATAATATAAGATTTTGAGAATTTGTTGGAAAGGTGTAACACTCTTTAGGACTTCTTCCTTTAAAGCCTTTTCCTTTACCTTATTTAGCAAGTCTTTAACAACTTTATAATGAACATCCGCCTCGAGAAGAGCTTGACGGATCTCTCTTAGGGCTTCTTCTACATCCTTTTCAGAGAGCAAGCCCTTCCCTCTTAATCTATTAAATATATTTTGGAGACGCTCCGATAAATTCTCAAACATATTTTCCCTCTTTATCTTTTTTTACCTTAGCATACTATAGAAAATATTAAACTTATTGTCAATCTATTTTACCTATTATTATATTTTATTTTTATTATAACAAGCTTTATTTTTTATGTTAAAATATATAAAAACTTTAAAGAAAGGAGGGAGGGATCGATGGATAAAAAAATTGAGTTTACAGAAGAACAATTACAAAATATAACAGACTTTCTAAATACGTTAGCCCACCCCCTTCGCTTGAAGATTATTCTGCAACTTTCAGAAAATCCCCTTTCGGTTACTGAGCTTATGAAAGCATTAGAAGTAAGACAGCCTAACTTATCACAGCATCTTTCTCTATTAAAGAGGCTCAGGATATTAAAGACTAAAAGAAAGGGAAGATCAGTTTACTACCAATTAAGCCATCCTGAAGTAAAAGATCTCATAGAAAATATTGCAAATACAATAGAAAAATTTTAATTTAGGCTTATAATTTTGACTTGTCTCCACCAAAATAGTATAATTAGAAAATTGTTTTGGAGGATTCAAATGAGTAAGGAGAAAGGTTTTGAGGTGGTTACTGATACCACATCAGATATACCAGAGGATTTGGCAAAAGAATATGAAGTAAATGTAATACCCTACTACATACATATGAATGATAAGGAATATAAAGAAGGAATTGATATAGAGCCTGAAAGTATCTGGGATTATTTAAAAAATAATCTTAACCACCTTCCTAAGACTGCATGTCCAGGGGTTGGAGAATATTATGAGGCATTTAAAAAAATAATTGAAAAAGGGAAAAACATTCTTAGTATTCACATTACTTCTTGGGGAAGTGGTGCTTACCAATCTGCAACAACTGCCAAAAACATATTAGCCAGTGAATATCCTGAGGCAAAAATTGAAGTTTTTGACTCAAAGAGTGTATCCTTAGGAACAGGTCTCTTGGCATTAGAAGCGGCAAAAGCCTCTCTAAAAGGATGGAACCTATCTGAAACCATTGAGCATTTAAAAGAAATAAGGAAGAGTTTTTTCCACTCTTTTACTAACGATACTTTAAAGTATTTAGCAGCTGGCGGAAGAATAGGAAAGGCAAAACTTCTTTTAGCTGAAGCTTTAAAGATCAATCCCATCATTTCTATTGACGAAGATGGAGTACTCTATGCCTTAGATAAGGCTATGGGAAGATTAAAAGCTTACCAAAAGATTGTAGAGCATATGCAAAACTTTTTTAAAGAGAAAAATTCGTTAAATATTGCTTTAGTATATGCAAACGCCCTTGATGAGCTTGAAAATTTAAAGAATGAAATTCTAAAACATTTTACAGTAAAAGATGTTATAATTTCAAAATTAGGTGCAGCCCTTAGTGTACATAGCGGACCTGGCACTATTGGGGTATTAGCTTACCCCTCAGAGCTTTCCTTAGACAAGTAAATAAGTAAAAACAAAGATACCTTCGGGGCAGGGTGAGAGGAGAAATCCTCAATTCCCGACCGGCAGTGATGGTGCTAATATATTAGCACCTAAGCCTGCGAGCAAGGCTTTAGCCTTGCAGATCTGGTGAGATTCCAGAGCCGACGGTATAGTCCGGATGGGAGAAGGTATGTTATTTTTTTGTCAAAAACTGCCCCAAGGTAAAACTTGGGGCTTTTTATTTTGTATAAAAAATTATAAAAAGGGAGGTAATATAAATGGGTACCAAAAAGTTGGTAACAGCAGGTGTATTAACTGCAATATCCCTAATTCTATCTTTATCAATATATTTTCCCATCATTCCTCAAGCCCCATATCTTTTATATGATCCAGGAGATATTCCATTACTAATTATTGCTCTATATATAGGAACTCCTTTCGGATTGTTAGCAACATTAATTGTAGCAATTCTCATGGCTTTTATTACAGGACAGGGAGGACCTATAGGCGCTCTAATGCATTTTCTTGCCTCTGGAACCCTCATAAGTGTAGCAGGAGTTACCTTTGAAAAGGTAAAAAGGTTAGAAATTCCATTAATCTTAGGTACCATATTTATGGCTATTGTCATGTCCATTGCAAATATAATATTTACACCTATATATCTGGGAGTTCCCGTTAAAGATGTTTTAGCCCTAATTATTCCTGTTATAATTCCTTTTAATTTAATAAAGGCAGGAATTAATTCCTTAATAACTTACTTATTAGCCAAGGTTATACCTTTCTCTTCCTATTTAGGATAGGAAAGTCTGGCAGGGAGATAAAAAGGGCAATAACAATTAAAATTGCTCCTACTCCCTGCCATAAACTTAATGTTTCTCCTAAAAATATGTTGGCAAACATATAGGCAAAAACAGGCTCTAAGTTATAAATGATTGCAGATCGGGTAGGAGATAAAAACTTTTGACCAACAAATTGCAAAGTTATGGTAAGAGTTGTAGCTACAATCCCTAAATATGATACTGGCAAAATAATCTTTGAAATATTTGTAATAGAAAGGTGAATTAAATCTGGAATAGAAAAAAAGAATGCAAAAAGAGCGGTTATAAAAATTTGACCAAAAGCCAGATTTCCAATATCCCCTTTATGAACAAAATAGGAAATTAATATAATTTGCAGTGCATAAAAGATTGCACATAAAAAAACCAAAAAATCACCAATATTTATTCCCTTTAATTCTCTAATATCAACAGTTAGAAAAATAAGACCAAGAAAAGCTAAAACTACTGCAACCAAAATATTTTTTTGTATCTTATTTTTTAGCAGAAAGAATTCTCCAAAGGGGACAAGCAAAACAGAAATTCCTGTTATAAATGCGGTCTTTGTAGCAGATGTATATCTAAGACCAAAAGTTTGAAAGGCTATAGCAAGAAAATTAATAATCCCTAAAATAAGGCTTGGAAGATTTATTTTTATAGAATTTCTTGAGGTTATAAGAAGATACAGAAAAAGAGAAATTGTACTAAGAGTAAATCTTAGAAAAAGGAGAGAGAAAGGAGAAAGATACTTAAGAGAAATTTTAGACATAGAAAAAGTAGTACCCCATATAAGGGTTACTAATATGAGAACTAAAGTTCCTTTTAACTCATTTTTATGCATAGGCTTTATTATAACACAATTTACAAACCTAAAAATTTGGGGTAAGATTAAATTAAAAAACAAAAGAGGGTGATTTTCATGATGCTTGAGGCTTATATATCAGGATTAAATTTAGATCCCCAAACTAATCAATTCGTAGTAATTTTAAAAGAAAAGAAAGAAGGAAAAAAACTTCTTCCTATATGGATTGGACCTTTTGAAGCAAACTCTATAGCCCTTGCATTAGAAAGTGTAGTAACACCACGTCCTCTAACCCATGATCTAATAAAAAACATATTAGATAATCTAAATATTAAAGTGCAAAAGATAGTCATCCATAGCTTGATTGAGGGAACATTTTATGCCACAATTTTTTTAGAAAATGGAGATAAAGTAATAGAGATTGATTCAAGACCAAGCGATGCTATGGCCATTGCATTAAGAACAAAGTCTCCAATTTACGTGGAATCCAAAGTTTTTGATGAGGCTGGTATAATAGAGGAATACTCAAGTGATGAAGAGTTGGAAAAATTCTTAGAAGATATTAATCCTGATGAATTTAAAAAACAGTAGAGAGGTGGAGTATGCCTTTTGCACTACTCAGTGTATATAATAAGGAAGGAATTACAAATTTTGCCAAGGAACTACATTCTTTAGGATATAATTTAATAGGGACCTCATCAACAGCAAAAGAAATTAGAAAAGAAAATATACCCATTCAAGAGGTTTCTGAATTTACAGGTTTCTCAGAATTAATCGGAGGAAGAGTAAAAACATTACATCCCAAAATTTTTGCAGGAATCCTGGCAAGAAGAGATAAAAAAGAAGACTTAGAAGAGCTTAAAAAAAATAACATACCCTTAATTGATATTGTAGTATGCAATCTCTATCCTTTTTCTGATGTAATAAAAAAGGAAGATACAACCTTGGAAATAGCATTAGAAAATATTGATATTGGTGGAGTTTCTCTCCTTCGAGCAGGTGCAAAAAACTTTCCTCATGTTTTAGTGGTTTGTGATCCTTTAGATTATGAGGAGGTAATCAAAAGAATAAAAGAAAATTCTGTAGATATTGAATTTAGAAAGAAATTAGCAATCAAAGCCTTCTCTTATACAAGCTATTATGATCAAGCCATAACTAAATACTTAAGTAACCAATTTAGTGATAATATGGAGATAGTTTTGAAGAAAGAAATGGATCTAAGATATGGAGAAAATCCACAACAAAAAGCTGTATATTATCTATTGCCACACCAAAAATTACCCTGGACAAAAATCCATGGAAAAGAGCTTTCATACAATAACCTATTAGATATAGACTCCGCTTGGCGTTTAATATTGGAATTTTCCAATACTGCATGCGCTATAATAAAACATAATAACCCTTGCGGAGTTGCAGAAGGAGAAAATGGAAAGGAAGCATTTCTCAAGGCTTTTGATGGAGATCCTGTTTCAGCCTATGGTGGAATAATCGCATGTAACTTTATTGTAGATGAGGATTGTGCTAATGAAATGAGTAAACATTTCTTTGAAGTAATAATTGCAAAGGGCTATACCGAGAAAGCTCTAAATATATTAAATAAAAAGAAAAATTTGAGACTGCTGATAAGTAATGAGGACAGTAATAAAAATCCTTGGGAAATAAGAAGCTTGACCTATGGCTTTTTAGTTCAGGACTACAATGATATTCTATTTACTGAGTATGAAGTAAAAACCTCTCACAAGCCTGACGAAAAGGATTTGGAAGAACTTTTATTTGCCCTCAAAGTAGTAAAACATACTAAATCAAATGCTATTGTGGTTAGTAAGAATAAGCAAACCATAGGAATAGGGGCAGGACAAATGAATAGAGTAAATGCTGTTAAAATCGCATTAGAACAAGCAGGGGAAAAAGCAAAATCCGCCTACCTTGCATCTGATGCCTTTTTCCCCTTTCCAGACTCCATTGAGCTTGCAGGTAAATATGGAATAAAAGCAATAATTCAACCTGCAGGCTCTATCAGGGATCCTGAGGTAATTCAAAAGGCAGAAGAGTTAGGTATTATACTAGTAATGATACCTCAAAGACATTTCAGACATTGAGCAAAATAGAGGAAATTTTTAAAGTATTATTTGATAAATATGGACCTCAGTATTGGTGGCCTGCAGACTCTCCCTTTGAGGTAATAATAGGTGCTATTCTTACTCAAAACACCAACTGGAATAATGTAGAAAAAGCCATAAATAATTTAAAAAAAGAAAACATTCTTTCTCCTGAAGAACTTTATAAAATTGATGTAAATAAATTAGAAACATTAATTAGATCCTCAGGTTTTTATAAAATAAAAGCGGAAAGAATTAAAAATTTTCTCAATTTCCTATTTGAGAATTATGAAGGGAAATTGGAGAAGATGAATCTTGAGTCCACCTTAAATTTGAGGAAAAAACTCCTTATGATAAAGGGATTAGGAAAAGAAACAGTGGACTCCATTATCCTATATGCTTTCAATAGACCCATCTTCGTAATTGATAAATATACAAGAAATATTTTTACCTGCCTCTCTTTAACCCCTAAGGTAGATAGTTATGATGAATGGCAGAATCTTTTCCAAAAATCTTTATTCCCTATTTATCAATTATTCAATGAATATCATGCTCTTTTAGTAAGACATGCAAAGGAGCGTTGTAGAAAGTGTGAAGGAAATTGCTTTCTTAAGGAGATATTTTTTTTAGAAACTCTTCCAACTTATTAGAAGGAATATCTCCAATCAAAACATAGCTCCACCTTTGGTCATGCCAAAAAACTGTCTTCCACAGAAAAGAATCTTCAATTTTTACATCTTTATCCTTTGCTATAGGGACATTTGATTTAAACAAAGAAACAGTATTAAGTCCATCGGTGTATCGGGAGTAAAATATAATATCATCTCGCTTCAGAATAATGTAGACTTTATCTAAGACGTAACCTAAAGGAAGTTCTGGCGAAAAATCACTCTCTTTCAATCCTATCTCCCTAAGGTTTGACTCATCTATCACCTTCTGGGGTTTCCAGGTGGGATCTGGCTTAAATAAGTGGTCTGGCAAACTATTGTTTTCATACTTTATTTCTGAATAGAAAGTTCTTGAAACAAGTCTTCCTTCACTATTATATTTATCTTTTCTTAGGATATAATTTTTCTCTATATCAATCCATAGCTGTAAAGCCTTTTTATTGGTATATTTTGATATTAATGATACTATAATAGTTTTTCTATCCAACATATTCTCATAGCCTAAATCAATAGTATTATAATTTTTCTTAATAAGCTCAATCCTTTTTTTTATATCCTGGGGATCTGTAATAAAGTTTGTAGGAGAAATTCTCAGTCTATTTAAAATTGGCTCATATTCATACTTTCTAACACCATCATCTATAGTTACTCTACCTAAGAAAAAGGGAGGAGCAATGTATTCCCTTCTAAATCTGTAATTTCCTCCATAAATCACCTTTGAGACTAAGATTTCTGGAAAATTTTTCTCGTTATAAAACATGGTTACTTCTATGCCTTGGAAGGGAATTCTTCCTTCATTTTCCAGTGTATCTTTTAAAATATCAAAGGTAGAGACAGAAAGGGTAAATGACAAAATTATAGATAAAATGATAATTTTTTTGATCATTTCTGGTATAATACGTAGTCTACTACGTTCTCCTCAAAGGTTGATGTTCTTCCAAATTTACCGTGTAATTCATAAAAAGTTTGGATATCATAGGTATAATTATTTTCTTCTCTCATAAATGGAATCTGACCTAATAAAAACATAATTACTATGGCTATACTTAAGCCTACTAATACCAAAAGCCTTTTAAAATTATTTCTACCATTTAGATCTTCCTGTTGAAGCTTATACCACACCTTATCAGAGAAGTTAGAAGAGGGCTCAATTTTAGGGATAGAATGTAAAACCTTTATCAACTTCTTAGTACTTTCTAATTCTTTTCTGCAATAAATACATGTACTTAGATGGAGTTCTAACTCTCTCTTCTCTTTAGAACCCAATTCACCATCTATATAAGCAGAGATTAGCTTTCTTGCAGTTTTGCAGTTCATAACTCTACAAGCTCCTTTGACAATCTTTTCTTCAATTCTTCTCTTGCCCTAAACAATCTTGACTCAACAGTTCCCACAGGAAGATTTAATACCTTTGCAATTTCTTCATAGGATAGTCCCTCAAATTCTCTAAGCAAAAGAACTTCCTGGTATTCCTTAGATAGAGTTTTAATAGCTTTTCTAACCTTTTCATACAAATCCATTTTTTCAACTATCTTTTCTGGATCCTCTTCCTGGTTTGGTAATATATCTTGAAATGTCTCTTCGCTTTCATCATCAATGGCATCATTTAAAGAAAGAGTCATCTTATTTTTTCTCTTATAATCATGGCTAACATTTAAGGTTATTCTATAAAGCCAAGTATAGAATTGAGACTCTCCCCTAAACTTAGATATATTTTTAAAAACCTTTAGAAAGACTTCCTGAGCTAAGTCTTCTAAGTCGTTTATTGCTCCTAACTGGAGATATAATAAATTCAAAACTTTTTTCTCATATCTTTTTACTAATATATTAAAGGCTTCTCTATCTCCATTTTTTATAAGGGAAATTAATGATTGATCAGATAAATCTTTCTTCTCCTCCCAGCTTAAAGTAGGGGGAAGCTGGGAGGAGTTTTTATTTTTCAAACTCAATAATTTAACTATCTCTTTATCCATAACCAACCTCTAATCTCAAAAAAGTATTTATCAAATTTAGCCCTTTGCTCCTTAGTTAGAACATTCCTTATTTCATTTATTAAATTTTTTCTTGTTTCACTTATCTTCTTTTGAAGATCCAATATTTCTTTCTTTAGACTATTTATTTTTTGAGTATCTTCTTTACTTGTTGCTCTCAGCTCAAGATTCTTCTTTCTCAAATCTTTTCTTAATTCTTCTAAATTTTTACCATACTTATCCCATATAGCTCTAATACTATTCTCTTGATCTTTTGATAAACTTAACCTCTTTGATAAAATGGATAAGGTCTCCTCTTTTGCTTTATTTTGTATATCTTGCTCTAATTTTTGTATCTTCTCTGCATATTCATTTACTTTATTCAAGTCTACTGGCTTTTGCATGAGTAATTCTCTTAGTTCGAGCCATAACTTGTTCCTTTCTGCAATCATCTTTCTCAGCTCTTCAGAGAACTCTTCACGAAATCTAAACCTATCTCTTTCTATAACTTGAATTCTTAAGGGAGTTTTGAGGACTGGTCCAATTATTACCTTCTCTCTCTCCTTTATCCTATAACCACTATAAGCATAGGTCAAGCTAAATATTAATGTGCTTATAAGGATCAAACTTATTAATATTTTTAGACCTTTCATACATATCCCTCCCTTCATTTATTTTCTATTTAAATAGACAGAGGGAGGATATTTTTTATTCCATTATTATATTCCGTCATTATTTTTTCTTCAAAATATTAATTAAATCATTTAAAGTTTTCTTCCAAGAAGGAAGATAGAAGAATGGATTCAAGTATTTTCCTTTTTGCCATGAATTAATAAGATTTGTCATTGCCTGTCTTTCTTCTTCACTGATTTGTGGGTTTCTCTGAGAACCTTGTGGGTTTTGTGGAAAATTCTGTCTTTGTTGGTTCTGCTGAGTTTGCTGGTTTTGTGACTGCCACTGTCTTCTTAATTCCTCTAATCTTTTTTGTCTTTCTATCTGCAATTTGTCCAAATAAGTAAGTTGTGGATCTGTTAATATTTTTTCAATCTTATCACTATAATTTTGAGCATCCTTCGGAGAAAGGATCTGTCTTTTTCCTAATTCTTCTAATATAGGAATTAATTTTTTAGCTTGATCTTTTGTAATAGCAAGCTTTTTATCTTTATCTAATTGCGGTAAATCTCGGATTAACCTAACTAAATATTGCACTTCTTCTGATAAAAATCTCCTCTGGGGTTGCTGTTGTGTGGTCTGTGCCATTATAATTGTTAAGCTAAAGACAAATAATAAAAGGAAAAATAGAAATCTTTTCATAAAAATCACCTCCTTATTCATATCTTAGTGCCTCAATAGGATTTAATTTTGAGGCTCTTTGAGCAGGGTAATAACCAAAAAATATTCCTACCAATGCAGATACTGAGAATGCTAATATGATTGGGCTAATAGTAATAGCAATGCTTAATCCGGAAGTTGTACTGATTACCCTTGCTAATATTATTCCCAATATTATTCCTAAAATACCACCAGAAACAGAGACAAGAACAGACTCAATAAGAAATTGGGCTAATATGTATCCTGCTTTTGCGCCAACTGCCTTTTTAATTCCTATCTCCTTTATTCTTTCTGTTACATTTACAAGCATTATATTCATTATTCCGATTCCTCCAACAAGTAGAGATATTGCAGCAATACCAGCCAAAAATAGAGTAAAAGTTTGGGTTGTTTGATTTAAGGCGGATAGAACTGACAATTGATTTTGTACAACAAAATCATCATTATCCGGATTTGATATCTTATGATTTCTCCTCAGAATATCCTCTATATCCGCTTGCAAAGTATCCATTACATCTGGAGAAACTGCAGAAACAGTAATTCTTGATACAGTATCTCCACCTGTAATTTTGGCTTGATAGGTAGAGAGGGGAATAAAGATCATATCATCCAAGCTTACAAAACCTCCTGCCTGTCCTTGAGGCTCCATTACCCCAATCACTGTAAAGGTTCTTCCTCCTATTCTTATTTTCTTCCCAATAGGTGATTCATCTCCAAATAGGGTTTGGGCAACAGAAGAACCTAATACTGCAACTCTTTCCCTTGAATTATACTGTTGCTGTGTAAAAAAGCTTCCCTCCTTCACATTCCAATTCCTTAATATAGGATAATCGGGCGTTGTTCCAACAACCTGTGTATTTGTGTTATTATTCAGATATTTTATCTGCATATTTCTTGAGCTCTCAGGCACTATTACAGAAACCTTACTTGGATCTAATTCTTTAAGAAGGGTTTCAAAATCACTCATTTTAAGGGAAGAGGTGGGAGCTCCCCTTACTAATCCCACACCTCTTCCAAACCTTGGGTTTATAATCAGTAGATTAGAACCTAATGCAGTAAATCTACTCTCAATAGATATTCTCGTCCCTTCCCCTAATGCCATCAGAGTAACTACAGCAGCAACTCCAATTATTATACCTAAAGCTGTTAGAAATGTTCTTAATTTATTTGTAGATAAACTATGTAATGACATTTTCACAAGCTCTATAAAGATCATCCTATTATCACCTACCTAAATATGCCAAATAGATTAGGACCAGGATTTCTCTGCTGGGTTCCTTGAGTCTGTGATGAAGTTGTTACCCTCTTAGATACTACAATCTCTTGTCCTTCCATTAATCCATCCTCTACTATTACGTTTGTTCCATCATCTTCCCCTAAGCTAACTCTAACAAGCTCTGTTTTACCATTATTTAGAACCTCAACATAGCTTCTTCTCCCTACCTTTTGCACTGCCCTTAAAGGAATTAATAGAACGTTATTTCTTTCTAAAATAATTATTTCTCCATCTACAGTCATGCCAGGTTTCAAATCCATTGATTTATTAGGAATTGAGACCTTTACATCAAAAATTGCAATATTATTAGAAATTCTTGCTACAGGAGAAATACTCTTTACTCTTCCCTCAAATTCTTTATCAGGAAAAGCCTCACATGTTACCTTCACAGGAAGCCCAACTTTAATTTTTCCAATATCCACCTGATCTACTTCCAGATTTAGCTCTAAATTACTCATATCCATTAAAGAAAGTAATGTCTTATTTGCAGTTATAATATCTCCTTCCTTAACGGATATATTAGCGGTAATACCTGAGAATGGAGCTCTTATCTCTGTGCTATCTAAATCTGCCTTTGCTTTGTCTAAATTTAATTTTGCTTGAGCTAAAGAGATCTTTGCAGACTCAATATCTTTCTCTAACTGGCTTAACTTAATCTGATAAGAAAGTTTTATGGTTTGTAGGTTTGCTTCCGCCTGTTCGTATGAATTTTTAGCCTTTTCATAAGAAATCTTGTCAGAATTTAATTGATCCGATGATATTATTCCTTTTTTGAATAATTCTTCAGATTTTTGATATTGATCTTTAAGTCTTTGAAATTCTAAATAAGCATTATCTCTACTAATTTGAGCATTTTTTAAATCTTGATTCATCTGCTTCTTTTGTGTTTCAAAGGAAAGCTGGGTTTGTTCTAACTTTAGCTTTGCATTTTCATAATTTAGTTTTGCTTGCTCATATGTATTTTTATAATCCTTAGGATCAATTTTAACCAAAAGATCTCCTTTTTTAACACTTTTCCCCTCATCTATCACCCAAAGAACAGTCCCACCAATACTACTTGTTATATCCAAACTTTTACTGGCATAAAGTACACCACTCCCAGATACTGAGACAACCAAATCTCCCCTCTGCACTTTGTAAGTATTATAGGAAGTGGCTGGATTGTTATTACTACTTTTTGGTCTGAAAATCAGGTATCCACCAACTATCAATCCAATTATTACTAATACAATAACGATCCTTTTCAGCATTATTTATCCCCTCTCTCATAAATTTCCTTTCCTACACTAAGGGATAAGCTATCTATATTTTTCCAGTAAGTATGAAGAGCACTATAATAATCATTCTCCGCTTTTACCAAATTAATCTCAGAATTTAGTAAATCAATCTTTGTTATTAAGCCTGCATTAAAACGAATCTTAGCAATATCAAAGCTTTTTTGTGCAAGTTCTAAGTTTTTCTTCTGTATATTAACCTTATCTAAGCTATTTAAAAGTTGATCTAATCTTTGAGATATAGTAAGCTTTGCATTTGCTAAAGATTGTGTTAAATTTACCTTTGCAGACTCTAAAGAGTCTTGGGCAGACTTTAACTGAGATTTTGGTGTGTAATCGTTATCATAAAGTTTTACTTGGAGCTCATATATCTCCACATTATTTTTTGCCTGTACCAATGTAGTTAAATTCTCTTGGGCAATTGAAAATAACTGGTCAAGATTGAAATCAAAAGTTACAAATTCAGGCTCCTTTAACTCTACATCCATAGGTTCGGTACCTAAAACTTGCCAAAATTGACTCCAAGCATTTTTAAGATTACTAACGCCAAGATCATAATTATTCTTTGCAGATAACAAATTTATTTCCGCTTGCATTACATCGGTTTCAGTAGCATTACCCAGTTGAAACTTGCTTTTTACAGCATTTAACTGTTCTTGGTAAAGATTAACTTGTTTTTCCAAAAGTCTTAATTGAGCTTGAGCCTCCAAAACAGAAAAGTAAGCATTTCTCACATTTTGGATAATTTGTAATTTTGTGTTATTAAATTTTACTTGTTCTAATTTTGCGTTTTTTTCCGCTTGAGTTAAAGCTAAGATTAAAGTAGTTGGATCTTTTTTCTTCTGTTCATAATCATCCAAAGCGGACTGAAGACTTATTTTTGCCACGTATAAATCTTTGTTATTTTGAAGAGCAATATTCAAAGCATCCTCAAAGGTCAGTATCTTCCTTTGAGCTGTAGAAGAGCCCTGCTGGGAGAATCCCAAAGAAAATACAAAGAGAGCAAAAATCATTAAAAATAGAACAAATTTTCTCATTTTAAATACCCCCTTATCTATTTAATATTTGCTCTAATTTCAATCTATAAAGATTGAAATCCAGAATTGCCTTTGAAAGATCATATTGGGCTTGAAGGACTGAAAGCTCAGCATTTTTTAGGTCAAGCTCAGTGATTAATCCAAGATCATACCTTACTTTTTGGTACTCATAATTTTGCTTTTTCTGTTGGAGAGTGAGTTCCTTCTGTTTAATATTTTCCTGGGCTTGTAGTAGAGCATAGTATGTCTGCCAAAAATTTAACTCCTGTTCTTTCTTAATATTTTCTAAAGTTAGCTGTGCTTGAAGAACCTGTAATTCCGCCTGCTTAATGTTATTATTCCTGATGCCAGAATCAAAAATTGGAATACTAAAGGAAAAGCCAATATTCCAAGAATCTTGGGATGACGATGTAGAGGTAGAGAGCAAAGAAGAATTATATTTGTAGTTGAGATTTAAGGCGTAACTTTGAGTATTAAAGGAAAAAGATAGAGAATTTTTGTCTTTGTTATAACTACCATTTAAGGAGAAGGGCCAACTGGGTAAATTTGCTTGGGATAAGCTGAGCTCTGCCTTCTTTAAATCTAATTCTGCATTCAAAATATTTATATTATTCTTGTTTAGAATGTTTATTAAATCCTCTGGATTTTCATTAAATGGAGTATAATTAAGATCTAATTTTACTGGAACTCTATCCAATTTTGTTCCCAATAGATTTTCTAAGGACTTATAAGCAGATTCTAAATTATTTTTGGCAGAACTTAGATTGATCTCTGCATTTTTTAGATTTATCTTAGCACTTAGAAGATCCACCTGGCTTATCTCTCCATTTGCGAATTTCTTTTCCGCTATATTACTCTGTTCTAATGCTAAGTTATAACTTTCACTAACGATCTTGAGTTGTTCTTGAGCAAGATAGAGATTATAAAATTGTTGTGTTAATTGATAAAAAAGATTTTGTAAATTACTCTTTAAGTTATTCCTTGCTTTCTCAACGTCAATGAGACTTGCTTGATAATCGATTCCATTCTTACCCCAAAGTAGTAAAACATCAGAAAAAGATAAAGATACATTTATATCTTGATTCTGTTGAGTCTTATTTAAATTTAAGTATTTAACCTCTCCTTGAGAGTATGAAATAGAAGAGTTTATTTGAGGATTAAAGGATGCCTGCGTCAAATTAAGTTTTATAACAGAATTTTCATATTGAGATTTATATATTTTTGCCAAAGGAGAGTTTTCCAAAAGAGGAGTAAGCTTTTCCAAAGTTAAATATTCCTCCGAATAGGATACTGATATAACAAATATTAATAGAAATAAAAGAAATTTTTTAACCATGAATACACACGCTCCTATTTTTCCAAAATATCAATGATCTTTCCATCCGCCATACGAACTATCTTCTTAGCAAAATCTGAAATATCTTTTTCGTGAGTCACAATAACTATTGTTAAATTTTCCTTTTCATGGATTTCACTAATTAGATTCATAATCTCATGACTGGATTTTGTATCTAAATTTCCTGTGGGCTCATCAGCAAGTAGAACAATAGGATCAACGGCTAAGGCTCTCGCAATAGCAACCCTTTGCTGTTGACCACCAGAAAGTTGAGTAGGTCGATGAAATAACCTATCTGAAAGCCCCATTTTATCTAACAATAATTTTGCCTTTTCTATTCTTTCTTTTGGAGGTAGCCCTCTATAAATCAATGGCAATTCTACATTTTGTAAGGCTGTTAGTCTGGGAAGTAAATAAAAGCTTTGAAAAACAAATCCAATTTTTTGGTTTCTTATCTTTGCCAACTCGTCATCAGAAAGTGTAGATACATCCCTCCCTTCTATATAGATCTTTCCTTCTGTTGGTCTATCAAGACATCCCATAAGATGCATCAATGTGGATTTACCAGAGCCTGATGGTCCCATTATGGCTATAAAATCGCCCTTTTTAATGCTTAGTGAGACCCCATCCAAAGCAATAGTATCAACTCCATCCATTCTATAGATCTTTCTAACATTCTCTAAGATAATCAATTCCTCCATATCCCAACCTTCCCTTTCCATAATTTTTTTCCTAAATAAATAGACAAAAATCTTAAGTAATTTATTCCATACTTTACATGCTATAATTAAAAAAATTAATCTCTTTTCAGGAGGTTATAAAATGTTTGAATGGCTTAAAAGATTGTTTTTACCAAGTTCACAACCGCCAAAGGGATTTACTATTAACATAAAATGTAAAAGGTGTGGAGAAGTGATACCTGTAAGAATTAGAGCAGTTGAAGAGTCCAATCCTGAGTTTGGTCCCAGTGATGAGATTGTTAGATATGAACTTTGGAAAGATGTTTTAGGTGAAAAATGTCCAAACCTAATGAGACTTCATATTACCTTTTCTCCTGACTGGAGAATTATATCAAAAGAAGTAGAAAATGGGGAAATAGTAGAGGATAGTAAATGAATTTAAAATTAAGTTTTGATCTCTTAACTATAGAAGTATTTTACAAAGAAAATTATAATAGGATCATTAATTCTCTTGTTGAAAAAATATACCAGATAGGTAATACAGAAGTTATTTTAGATATGTATTCTCCGCAAGAGGGTAGGTTTCTTTTAATACTTTCTGTTCACCCTAAGCTTTATAGAATTCAAATATCGAATATAGATCTTCCCTATCCCTCTACCCCACCACCTTTTTGTATGTTTCTAAGGAAACATATAGAAGGAGCTAAAATCGTTGATTGGAAATTAATACCAAAGGAAAGAATTTTGGAGTTTACTTTTCAAAGAGTTGAAGAAGAAAAGAAAAAATTAATAGTAGAACTTATGGGAAAATACAGTAATATAATCTTAGTTAATGAAAATAATGTTATCTTGGATGCTATAAAGCATGTAAGTAGTGAAAAAAATAGATACAGGGAGATTCTCCCCCAACAAATATACCTTTATCCACCTAAAATAAACAAAATATCGCTTTTAGACATAAAGGAAGATGAAATAGAAAAACTTTTAGAAAAAGAAAACATTAAAGATGTTTTAGTGAAGGAAGTATTATATATTACGCCTTTAATAGGTGAAGAAATAACTCAGAATCCTGATAGAAATATTGTTAAAAAAAGGCTCTTAGAATTAAAGGAGAAAATTATAAAAAACGAATACACTTTTCTTGTATACTTTTTAGAAAACAAACCATACACTTATTCACTATTCCCTCTAACTATCTTAAGTGGTTTAAAATATAAAGTCTTTAATACATTAACTGAAACCGTCGATTTCATCTATTCATATGCATTAGAAAACTACTTGTTAGAGCAATATAAAAAGAGACTAAGAGAAATTATTGAGAATAATTTAGAGAAATTACAAAAGAAAAGGGAAGAACTTTTGGAAGCTATTAAAGAAGGAGAGTCTGCAGAAAGTTTGAAAATCAAAGGAGAAACTTTGATTTTATATCAAAAGGATATCAATAGAGGCCCAGATAAGGTAATACTTCCAAATCCTTATAATGAAAAGGAACTATTAGAAATTGATTTAGATCCTGCTTTATCTCCTATTGATAATGCCCAAAGATATTTTAAAAGATATAAAAAATTGAAAAAGGGAATAAACATTCTTAAAGAGCAGTTGGAAAAAGTGGAAAATGAAATTTTCTACCTAAATTCCTTGGACCTTTCTTTAGAAAATAGTAATAAATACGGAGAACTCCAAGAAATAGAAGAGGAATTAATAAGTAGTGGTTATATTAGAGAGAAAAGGACAAAGAAAAAAACTCAAAAAAGATCTCAACCTTATAAATTCTTACTACCTGGTGGATATGAAGTATATGTGGGGAAGAATAACAAGCAAAATGACTATATCACTTTTAATATTGCCTCTCCAGAGGATTTATGGTTCCATGCAAGAGGGATTCCAGGAGCCCATGTAATCCTTAAAACAAAATCAAAGGAGGAAGTACCTCAGGAAATTATAGAATATACAGCAGAAATAGCAGGATATTTTAGTAAGGGAAGAAATTCCTCCTATGTAGCCATAGATTATACAAAAAGAAAATACGTGCAAAAACCAAAAGATGCAAAACCTGGATTTGTGATTTATAAAAATGAGAAAACTATTTTTGTAAAGCCCGAAAATGCATTACAGTTCATTTCTCAACTTGTTTAAAACCTCTTGAAAGTCTTGAGGAAGATCTGTAGTAAATCTCATAATTTCTTTTGTTCTTGGATGAATAAAAACTATCTCCTTTGCATGAAGTAACTGTCCAGAAACAGAAAATCTTTTATCTTTTCTACCGTACACTTCATCCCCTACAATTGGATAACCTAAATAACTCAAATGTACCCTTATCTGATGAGTCCTTCCTGTTTCAAGATTAACCTCTAACAAGGTATATCCTTTGAACCTTTCTAAGATTTTGAAGTTACTTATAGACAACTTACCATAAGGTAGAATTGCCATTCTCTTTCTATCAGTAGGATGTCTTCCCATAAATAGCTCTACTCTTTTTTCATCCCATGGAAAATTACCTTCTACCAAAGCCCAATAAATCCTTCTTAAGGTCTTGTTCTTAAGTTGTTCCGCAAGGGAAAGGTGAGCAGGATCATTTTTTGCGACAATTATGAGACCTGTTGTGTCCTTATCTAACCTATGAACGATACCTGGTCTTATTTTACCACCTATTTGAGAAAGCTCACCAATATAGCCAAGAAGAGCATTAACAAGGGTACCTTTATAATGTCCCGCAGAGGGATGAACGACCATATCCCTCGGTTTATTAATTATTAAAATATCATCATCCTCGTATACAATATCTAATTTTATTTGTTCAGGAATAATTTCGGTGGGCTCTGGTGGGGGTACCTCAACTACTACTTCGTCACCAGCTTTTAACTTTTGACTTGGCTTTGCAATCCTTTCATTTACTTTAACCTTTTCTTTTTCTATAAGATTTTGAATTTGGGAACGAGTTAAGGGAAGTACACTCGCTAAATATTTATCTAACCTTTCTTCAATATCTTTTTCAATTTTTAACACATATCTTTCTTCCATCAATAGATTCTATTTTTCAGTTTCTCAATACTATGAACTATGATATGATTCTTTTCAACAGTTATTATCCCTTCATCTTCAAAGGCTTTTAAAGTTCTTGTAGCAGTTTCCCTTGAAACCCCAATTAAGCTTCCTAATTCTTGCCTTGTAAAGTCTAAGTCTATGACTATTCCCTTATCAGTTTTTACTCCCTTATCAAGAACAATTTCCAATAAAACCCTTGCAATTCTACCAGGAGCATCAAAAAACATCAATGTTTCAATCTGTCTATTTGCTTTTCTTAAACGAAGAGATAAGGTTTTTAGGATTTTTAAAGATATGTCAGGGTACTTTTGTAACAACTTCATGAAGTCATCTCTCTGAATCAATAAAACCCTTGTATCTTCCAAGGCTACAATAGTGGCAGAACGAGGCTCACCATCCAAAAGGGACATCTCTCCAAAAAATTCTGTAGGATAAAGAATAGAAAGAATTGCCTCTTTTCCTTCTTCAGTTTCTATAACTACCTTTACTCTTCCTGAACAAATGAGGAAAAAGAAATTACCAACATCATCTTTTTGGAAGATAATAGAATCTTTTGGATATAACTTTTCTCGAGATATACCTAAAAGCAATTCTAAATCACTATCTGAAAGTCCCGAAAATATGGGGACTTTTTTAAGAAATTCCTTCCCTTCCATCTTCTTTATTAATCTTAAAATTTTCTATATAGTATTATATATTAAAACAATAGATTTTTACAATAAAAATTTTTAATTGCCCAACTAATATTTATTTGCTAAAATTAATTTTGCAATCTTAATTTCTTGTCGAGGTATTAGCTTATGGATGATTGGAAACAAGTCTGGGAAAAGACTTTGGATATAATATCAACGGAAATAAGTAGACCTGGTTTTGAAACTTGGATTAAGACCTTAAAGCCATTGGGAGTCCAAGGAGAAAAATTTATTCTCCAGACTCCAAATAGGTTTTCTAAGGAATGGCTCCAAGAGTACTATTTAGATGTAATTGAATCAGCATTAAGAAAAACTTCCCAAAGGGAATGGAAGGTAGAATTATTTACAGAAGATAAAGAAGAAGAACCTGTAGATAGATCTATACCTGAATCTGTTCTCCAAGTAACAAATTTAAATCCTAAGTATACTTTTGATACCTTTGTGGTAGGAGACAGTAATAGATTTGCTCATGCTGCTGCTTTAGCAGTTAGCCAAAATCCAGGGAAAACATATAATCCCTTGTTTATATATGGCGGGGTAGGACTTGGTAAGACTCACTTAATTCATGCTATAGGACATTACGTAAGAGAAAAGTTTCCACATCTAAAAATTGTGTATTCGTCCATGGAAAAGTTTACTGTAGAGCTTATTGATGCCATAAAAGAGGATGGAATGACTAAATTTAGAAGTAGGTATAGAAATATTGATATTCTTCTCATTGATGATATTCAATTTTTAGCAGGCAAAGAAAGAACTCAAGAAGAATTCTTCTATACCTTTAATGCATTATATGAGGCTGGAAAGCAGATTGTACTTACCAGTGATAGAGTTCCCAAAGAAATACCTACTTTAGAAGATAGATTAAGATCAAGATTTGAATGGGGACTTATGGCAGATATACAACCTCCTGACTTAGAAACAAGGATTGCAATTCTAAAGAAAAAAGCAGAAGCAGAAAGAGTAAATGTACCTGAAAGTGTTATAGAATTTATAGCAGAACAAATTCAATCCAATATTAGAGAGTTAGAAGGAGCCTTGATCAGAACAGTTGCTTTTGCCTCTCTCAATAACGTACCTATTGACCTTTCCTTAGCAAAAACTGTACTAAAAGATATTTTACAGCCCTCTGTTACCCCAATAAGTATCCAAGCTATAATTAGGGAGGTAGCAAATTACTTCCATTTAACACCTGAACAAATCGTCGGAAAAGGAAGGACCCAAGAAGTGGCACTGCCAAGGCAAATTGCTATGTACCTTGCAAGAACATTAACAGACATTTCTTTACCTAAAATAGGAGAAGAATTCGGCGGAAGAGATCATACCACAGTACTTCATGCTTATGAAAAAATCCAAGAACTTTATCAGTCCGACGTTACAATTAAAAAAGTCATTCAAGATATCCAAAACAGATTGAAAAATTCTAATTCATCATTGTAATTATTTGCTTCTTAGATATTTAAAGATCTCAGAATCAGGTGTAATTATAATAGTATTTCCAGGAATAGTCTTTTTATATACCTCTAAACTTTTTATAAATTGGTAAAATTCAGGATTTGCTGAAAGAGCGGACTGAATAATTCTTCCAGCTTCCGCCTCTCCTTGTCCCTTAAGCTCTTTAGCTTTTCTATAAGCTTCAGCAAGAATTATTGTTCTTCTTTTCTCAGCCTCAGACTTTATCCTCTGAGCCTCTCTTTGCATCTCCGCTCTATAAAGAGCAGCTTGTCTTTGTCTTTCCGCTATCATGGAATCATAAATCTTTCTTAGGTTCTCTTCAGGAACACTAACCCTTTTCATTCTAACAGTTTTAATTTCAATACTTAGCTCCATTGCCTTTGCTTGTGAAGATCTTGTAACCTCCTCAAAAATTTCTTCCCTTTTTTCAGAGACAATATTATCAAAATCATATTGTCCCACTACTCTTCGCATCTCGCTATATATGCTATCATCTAATCTTGCCTGGACACCGCTTTCGTCTCTAACAGTTTTCAAAAATAAAAGGGGATCGGTAATAACAAATAGTGCAAAAGAATCTAATATCATAGATTTTTTATCCTTAGTAACTACAAGGGTGGGTTCAGAATCATACTCCAGAATCCTTTTTTCTCATAGATGCCTGAGCCAAATCTCTAAGTAGTTTTTCAGAACTTCTTATATAGGTCAAATATTTTACCGTCTTTTGTTAATAATAAAGATTCCTCTTTAAATATTTATCGTCCTAAAACCTATCTCCAATCTTCTAATAGCTGCAACATCTACTTTACTCACACTATCCAAGAGAGGTATCTTCCAATGCAAACCTGGTCCAAATACTCCTATGATCTTACCAAATCTCTTAACAATAGCAGATTCTGCAGGACCAACAAAATAAAAGCTTTCAGCCAGAAAAATTACTACTAAGATAAATACAATTATCAATAGGATATTCTTAAAGGAAAGGTCCTTCCAAGGAAATTCCGGAAAATCCCTCATATTTCCCTCCTAATATCTAAAAACCCCCCTCCCCTTTTAAACTACCTTGACTCAATAGATATTTCTTTTATCCTCACGTTTCCTTCTATATCTTTTGGTATTAATATGGTTACAATGTTTTCTTTGTCCATATTAACTAATCCAGTTATATCCCATTTTAATACTTCAAAATCTTTAGACTCTATAGCTACAGGGATAGTTATAAGCTTTTCATTAATATTAATAGATAATCCAGGATTTAACTCGCTCTTCCCACTATAAGTAGTTGCAAATTTAATTCTCAAATATATCTTTTTATATAGTATTGAAGGAGATTTTAATTCTAAAATACCACCTGGATTTAGAACTAAACTGTATTCTTTGTCTTCCTTAGTAAAGTAACAATTTTCAGCTTTTTGAACACTAAGATTTCCTTCATAACCTCCCTTTGTGAAGTTTATATAATAAACTACGGGAGTTATGATAGGAGAAAGAACAAATTCAAAATTATATTTTTCTCCAGCCTTTACATTAATTTGTGTGTTCACCTCTTGATATCCAGATAAAGCCAATCTTAAGCTATAAACTCCTTCAGCCAAATTCAAGGTTAAAGGAGTGACCCCTTGATATTTTCCATCTATATAAACAACTGCAGATTGCGGTTTTGAATTAATACTAACCTCTCCTAAAGCTGGAACCAAATTTACATTAACTCTTTTTACATCTCCAGGATTTAAATAGAAGGATTCTCTATACTCCTGATACCCTGTAAGAACAATCCTAACAGTATAATATCCAGGATTTAAATCGCTTAATGAAAGAGGAGTTTTTCCTTTGTAAACATCATTTATATATACATCCGCATTAGATGGAGTAGAAAATACATTAATGCTTCCTAAGAGAGGAGTTAGAGAGAAGTTATAGTTTGATACAGTACCAGAGATTACATCAACAAAGGTTATTAAGTCCTTATAACCTGATTTTCTCAATTGTAATTGGTATTTTCCTGGGGTTAGCTCGTAAATTGTGATGGGAGTTATACCTTTGTACACACCATTTAAATAAACTTCCGCTCCTTGAGGGTTTGAATTTATATTTAAGCTTCCAGTTAGAGGAAGAAGTGAGAGAACTATTCTATTTTCTCTTCCTTCCTTAACTTCTACTTTCTGTACTAAATCCTGATAACCTGGATATCTTAGTCTTATTTCATAAGTTTTTGCCAACATATTTCTTATAAGTAATGGAGTTTTTCCCCTATAAATTCCATCTATGTATACATCCGCATTAGATGGGGTAGATTCTATTCTTAAATCTCCATATTTAGGAGAAAGAGTAAAATTATAATCTTTCTCCTTGTTTGCTTCAACAATAATAACTGTTTCGTAATCTTTATAACCTTCTAATTGTAATAAAACCCTATAACTTCCTTCTGTAAGACTTAAACTCAAGGGAGTTTTACCTTTATAAACATTATTTAAGTAGACATTTGCGCCAGAAGGATTTGATTGGATATTAACTTTACCCTCTAAACTTATAGCTCTTTGTACATAAAAAAATGTAACTTTTTGACTCCAATTTTTCTTATCTCCTTCAATTAGTACTTTTTCTATTGTCTTCATCGCTTTCTCTACACTTTTCTCTAAAGTTTCACCAGGTTTTAGAGCTTCTAATTTTTTACCAGGAAAAATATTTAATGGTACCTTTGAAATTATTCCAATAATAAATTCTTTACCTTCTGGTGGGCTTACTTTAAAACTATAGGAGGGTTTATCGGGGAATGTATAGGTCTGATCCTTTCTAATAAAATTATTAGATGAGTATACATTAGGGAAAATAAGCTTAAATTCTCCATCCGCTGTTAAATCAAATATATAGAGATAACAATCATCATTAGCCCTCACATAAATCTTTAAATCTTCACCAATTCTATAAACGCTACCTTCTGGTTTATTTAGCCAAAGATCGAGTTTTAATTTGGTTTCCTCATTTGGTACTATTATGATCTTCTCCCAAGATGGAGCAGGAATAATCTTTTCCTGAGGAAGAATATATCCAGAAAGAAAAATTATGAATATGAAAAATAAACTTAAAACCTTAAATACCCTCATGATTTGACCTCCTTTCTTATTCTATTAAATTATACAGAAAAGAAGAAATTAAATAAAGTGATTTATATCACATTTTAAAATTTTATGATAAAATTTTTAAGATAAATCATATGAGAAAGGAGGAAAAGTATGAAGAAAATATTGTATATTGTTCTTGATGGACTGGGAGGAAGACCAGAGCCAAGCCTAAAC
Source organism: Dictyoglomus sp. NZ13-RE01 (assembly GCA_002878375.1). Classification (NCBI taxonomy): domain Bacteria; kingdom Pseudomonadati; phylum Dictyoglomota; class Dictyoglomia; order Dictyoglomales; family Dictyoglomaceae; genus Dictyoglomus; species Dictyoglomus sp. NZ13-RE01. The sequence goes on along the minus strand of NIRF01000008.1, from coordinate 9,265 downwards.
GGAAAAACTACATTAGAAGCTGCACATACTCCCAATATGGACTCTTTAGCTAAAAAGGCTAAGTTGGGACTTATGGACCCTATTGCTCCAGGGATTGCCCCAGAATCTGATGCTGCAGTATTGAGTATATTAGGTTATGACGTAGATAAATATTATACTGGAAGAGGTCCATTGGAAGCCTATGGAGCAGATATTGAGGTAAGAGATGGAGATTTAGCTTGGAGAGCAAATTTTGCAACAGTAGATGAAAATACCCTAAAAATATTAGATAGAAGGGCTGGGAGAAATCTCTCAACAGAGGAAGCAAAAGCTTTAGCAGAAGAAGTAAATCAAAAAGTAAAGCTTGATGGAGCAGAATTTATCTTTAAGGCTACTGTAGGACATAGAGGAGTACTCGTTATTAGAAAGAAGAATGGAAAACTTTCAGCTAACGTAGAAAATATAGATCCAGGATATAAAAAGCATGGACCTTATAGTATCGCCATCACAAATCCTCCCACAGAAGTGCAGGAATGTATTCCATTAGATGATAGTATTGAGGCAAAGGAGTCTGCACGATTAACTAATGAGTTTGTTAAAAAATCCTTTGAAGTATTAAAAAACTCAGAAATAAATAAGAAGAGAATATCTGAAGGGAAAAAGCCAGCTAATATTATTCTATTGAGAGATGCAGGAGACTCTCTGCCTAAGATTCCAACACTGAACGAGCTTTATAATCTTTCCTTTGGAAGTATTGTAGAAATGCCTGTAGAAAGAGGAATAGCTTTATTAACAGGAATGAAGGAAGTTCCTATAGAAGATTCATCTAATTATAGACTTTGGGCAGAAAAAACACTATATGCCTTAGAAAAATATGATGGAGTATATGCCCACTTAAAAGGTCCTGATATTCCAGGGCATGATGGTCTTGTTAATGCCAAAAAAGAGAGTATTGAAAAAATAGATGCAGAATACTTTACAAATCTACTACCATATCTTGATTTCTCAAAAGTAGTAGTTGTTGTAACGGCAGATCACTCAACTCCTTGTTCTCTAAAGGCCCATTCAGAGGATCCAGTTCCCTTAATGATAGTAACAGATGGAATTACTCCTGATGGTTTAGATTACTTTGGAGAAAGTTCCTGTGCTAAAGGAAGCCTTGGAAGGATAAAAGGAACTGAGCTTATGCCTCTTCTTGTAAAATTAGCAAGATCATAATTAGGAAGGGGATAAGATCCCCTTCCTAAAAATTACAGATAAATCATCTTTCTCGTCATTCCACCATCAATTATAAAGTTTGCTCCTGTTATAAATCCAGCCTTATCAGAAATCAAAAAAAGAACCATATTAGCAATATCTTCTGGTATCCCTACTCTTCCAACAGGATGTTGTTTATGATCTAATTCTGTAAGTTCTGGTTCCTTTCTCAAGCTTTTCTTCTTCCAATTGCTAACCTCTATCCACCCTGGACTAATACAATTAACTCTAACATTAGGTCCTAAACTAATAGCTAATGCATGAGTCAGTGCATAAATTCCTCCCTTAGAGGCTGAATAAGCTTCAGTATTTGGCTCTGACATAAAAGCTCTTGTAGAAGCTATGTTTATAATATTACCTTTTCTCTCATTCAAGTATGGAAAACAGTATTTACTACATAGAAAGGCTCCTGTTAGATTTACAGAGATTACTCTGTTCCATTCCTCCAAAGTAAGTTCTGAAATATGTTTATTGATAGCAATACCTGCATTATTTACCAAAACATCGATTCCCCCAAATTTTTCTACGGCTGTTCTTACCATATTTTTAACCTCTTCTTCCTTAGATACATCAGTCTTTATATAGACCAATTTTCCTAAATTTGAATATTCTTCCTCCACCTCATGCCCTGCCTCTTCATCAATATCTGCCACTGCCACATTGTAATGATTTTCTAAAAGTTTTTTGACTATTGCCTTCCCTATTCCTTGTCCTCCACCAGTTACAATAGCGACCTTTTCCATTTTTCTTCACCTCCTCTATATTTCAAAAACATCTCCTTTATCAAGAAATACAACCTTGCAAAATCCATCAAATCTTTCAAAAAATTCCTTACTTTCAGGTTCTGTATGAACTGGAATTAAAAATCTTGGTCTAACTTCCTCTATCAATAATTCCAAATCCTCGCCAATTATATGCCCACTGGAATGAAAATATGGATCTTCTCTATCTTTTAAAGAACCATAAATCTCAAAATTAAATAAAGCAATCCAATTTTCTATTTTTCTGTGATCAATGAGCATTTCTTCGTTAAAAGCCTCGCAAGATGAATAGATATAAACACCTCCCGAAGGATTTATATCAATTAAATTCGGAAAATCATAATAGGAAAAACACAAAATATAATCCTCTGGATTTTCTTTAATGTTTTTAAAATCTATTATTCTATCCTTTGGCATTTTCTCATAAACAATCTCTTCCCATTTTTTATCAGATCTTGCCCTTGGAACTCTATAAAGATATATATTTTCATCATTAGTTGGGTCTGGAATCTCTTCATCTATCTCCCTTAAAGCAATAAGAGTATAAACATCCTTCAAAGTCAAAACTAATTTTCTATTAGTTTCTCTTGCAACTCTCAAGAAACTAATTAATCTTTCAATATTTCTTGGACCAAAATCTGCAATAACTAAGCTATTATTATTTTTTATTAACCTAAGAACATTCTCATACACATCTTCTTCTGAAGTTTTTCTATTACTTTTTGGATGAGTACCCTCACATATAAGAATATCAGGTTTAATTTTTTTAGCATAATTTATAAAATCTTTTGTTAGATGAGCTTTTAAACCATGCATCCTCAAATCACCTGTATAAAGGATATGTAAACCACTGATATCAATATGAAAAGCACAAGCATAAGGGATAGAGTGATCCACAGGAATAGCTTTTATTTTGAAATTTTCCAATTCATATTCCCTTGAAAAAAACAATTCTCCTCCTAAAATCTCTTTCTTTTTTGCTGGAGAAATAGACCAGAATCTTAGATCATTTATTTTTCTTTCCTCTAAAATGATAAATCTTCTTCGATAATACGGATTTTTATTATCAGCCTTCAGAACATCATTTTCCAACATCTTTTCATTTATATAACAGATTTCAATGTCACTTCCTGTATCCTGCATGGCCTTACAAATATAGGTTGTTCCAAGACTTGTCAAAATGGGAATTTCCATATTTATATAGGTAACGTAACCAGTATGATCCAAATGAGCGTGAGATAATAAAATTCCAATTACGTTTGATGATTTATACAACTTGTGATTCTCAAATTTACTCCAATCTATAAAAATATCTAAGTCTTTTCTATAAAGCCCTTTAATTGGAGGAATTAAAGAGAGGTACAAGAGATCTTTTATTCCTAAAGCAGACCTTGGTTTAAGAAATTCATCTAAATATTTACTCTCCTCATTAAAATTTTGTCCAAAATCCAACAAAATAGAGTAATGCCCATCATCTACTATAAACTTATTTCCTCCAATACAATTTACACCATCAAGAGGTATTATTTTTATGGACATAGCTCATTTTCCAGCAGATAAAGTTTTTCACGGAGTATCTTCAGATTTAAAACATCTTCCTTATTGTACTCAAGAAGTAGATATAGAGCATTCATATCATTATGGGAAATATATCTATACCAAAGTTCTACCGCCATTCTCCCATCAATTTCTTTTAATCTTCTTTCAATACCAAGTTTCTTCTCTACAACCTTTAATCCTCCATAAAGCCCATTTTTCCAACACAAATACATAAGATCAGTATGATAGAAAAAGTCATTAAGGTCTATATCGAGCTTGGATTTTATAAAAGGAAGATCAAAGCGGGAACCATTATATGTATATAACTCTTTAACATCTTTCATTACATACAAAAGATTATAAGCGGATATCTCTTTTCCTATTAGCTGAATAAATCTTTCCTCTTCCTCATTTTCCATATATATTCCCACAACAGTAATATAGGAATATTCAGGAGAAAGCCCAGTAGTTTCAATATCTAAATACGCCCTTAAACTACTCATGGCTATATTATACCTTATATTTCTTTATGAAAAAATAAAGACCAAAATAAATATTATCTTAGAGCTTCCCGTAAAATATCAATCAAATACGTTCTTTTCTTACAATAGGAGAATTCAAAGGCTTCTTTATGCATTTCTTCTATTTCTTTACTACTCATATCTGAAAATTGCAGAGCAAATAAAGGTGTTAGAAAATTGCTGATTGCAGCATAGATGGAGATATTATCAAACTCTCGGACAAAATGTTCATAGTCAAGACTAAAATCCTTGATATATTCAGCAACCTCTTGAGCAATTAACTTCAAAATCCTTGAAGTTTCAGCCGTTAAAATACCATAACCCCTTGATGTCCAAGAATCTAATCCTAATTTTTCTTTCAAGGAAAGGATAGGTTTTATTCTACGTATATATTCACTATCCTCTTTAGGAATTACTAATCCTTGATATTTAACATCTTTATAGGTCCAAATAGTCCAATATTGTTCATACATATTAAAGATTTCTAATTGATCTCTCAAGGCAGAAAGTCTTGCCAAATCCGAGTTTGTTGGTGATTCAATAGCTCCATCAAATAATGCTCCAAACTCTCCAATCCAAGAAGGTATATTTCTATCTAACATCCATTTATTTCTCTCTAAGAAGCTCTTTTCCATCCATTTTTTATCAACATATATTCCAGCCACTACCCCTGGATATTTTCTTCCTCGATGGGTCATAACTGTATAATTGTGGGAACTATAAACAAGATTATCATCAAAAGGTTCTTCTAAGCCGTCAAATTCAGTGGAATATCTATTTCCTTCTAAGAATATAATATGATTCTTATCAATTTCTCTTATGGCTTTTACCCATTCTTTATAAAGTTTGTTTAAAATCTCTATGTTGGGAGCGTTTGGCTCATTTAGCAGATTATATCCAGCAATTTGGGTCTCATTTTTATAATGTTCTGCAATATAAAGCCAAAGGTTTTTCACCCTATCTTGAAAATGCTTGTTTTCCCAAAGTAAGGATATACCAAAAGGATTATCTGAATGCCACCCCTGATTTTGCCAACCAGGTGCAGCATGAAGATCTAATATTAGATATATATTATGCTTTTTTCCCCATTCTACGCATTTATCTAAATAATAAAAACCAGAAGATTTAAAATCTCCAGGATTTAGATCATCTTCAAAATGCCTATAATTAAAAGGAATTCTTACAACGGTCGCCCCAATCTCTTCAAGAAATATAAAATCCTTCTCGGTAATAAAATTATCAAGGAAACTTCTAAAGAAAGAATTATACCTTTCCTCTCCTAACTCTTCCTTTATTGCTTTTCTCAAAACACTTTCTGCTCCCATATATCCAGTAATAAAATTTTCCATATTCAGCCATCCACCAAAACAAACACCCCTTAAAAATACTTTTTCTCCTTTCTCATTTACTATGTACTTACCATTTACTCTCAAGAAACCCATCTCTTACCTCCTTAAGATTCATATAATAAGCATCGGACTTCTCTGCCATCTATATTGAATTCCGGAATTTCTTGTTTTTCACACTTATCCATCTTATATGGACAACGTCTTGCAAATTTACAACCTTTTAACAAAAATTCTTCCTCTTCAAAGCTTGTTAATGTAATTTTCTTCATCCATCTCTTCTTAGGATCAGGCTCAGGTATAGACTCTTGAAGTAGCATAGTATAAGGATGTTTAGGCTCTCCTAATACTTTCTCTACAGGTCCTTTTTCAACAATCTCTCCTCTATACATTATTGCAATCTTATCACTAACATAATAAGCAGTCGCAAGGTCATGAGTAATATAAAGTACACTAACCCCATTTTTTTCTTTTAACTCTTTAAATAAATTTACAATGGACATTCTTAAAGATGCATCTACCATTGAAACTGGCTCATCCGCTACAATAAGACTTGGATTAGTTATTAATGCTCTGGCAATAGAGATTCTTTGAAGTTGTCCTCCAGAAAATTCGCTTGGATATTTATTTTTTACTTCTTCCAAAGAAAGTCCTACTGACTTTAAGGCACGATCGATAATTTCATAGGTTTCCTCTTCATTCTTTGCTATTTTAAAATTCATAGCAGTTTCAATTAAATAACTAATAACAGTCCTCAAAGGATTAAAAGTTTCAAAAGGATTTTGGAATATAGCTTGCACCTCTTTCCTAAAATAATTTAGATCATCTCTACTTTTAAAACTTGTTACATCTTTGCCTTTATACAATATCTTTCCTTTTGTTGGTTCTATTAATCCTAATATAATTCTTGCTACTGTAGTTTTTCCACTTCCGCTTTCACCAGCCAATGTAAAGATCTCTGAGTGATCTATGTTAAAATTCACATTATTTACCGCAAGGATTTTAATCCTCGAAAAAATACTTCCCAAAGTGAATATTTTCGTTAAGTTTTCAATCCTTAATAATTCTCCATTAATACTTCTCATATCTTCCTCTCCTTTGCATATAAGAAGCATGCTACTTTATGCCCCTCTTTTATATTAATCAGTTCTGGGATATTCTCTTTACATTCTGGCATGGCATACTCACACCTTGGATGAAATCTACATCCAGATGGAGGATTTATAAGATTTGGAGGTAAGCCTGGTGCACTTATTTTATAAGATTTATCTCCCATTTTGGGTAGTGAGCCAATAAGATATTTTGTATAAGGATGAAGAGGATTCTCAAAAATTTCCTCTGTCTTTGCTTCCTCAATAAGATGTCCTGCATACATTATACCAATCCTATCAGATATAGTAGCATGTACCCCCATATCATGGGTTACAAGAATAATGGTGTTTTTCTGTGAAGATTGAATATCTTTAAGGAGTTGAATCACTCCTCTTTGGGCAACCACGTCTAAGGCTGTTGATGGCTCATCTGCTATAATAACCCTTGGCTTTAATATAGTAGCTAAAGCTATTGTAACTCTTTGTCTCATTCCTCCAGATAGTTGATGGGGGTAAGCCCTTAATATTTTTGAGGGAAGTCCAAGAGCATTTAGATATTCCTTTGTTAATTCTTCTATCTCTTTTTTACTAACATCTTTCTTATGAGCACTTACAAAATCATAAAAGGTATCTATGATCTTTGTCACTGGATTAAGTACACTCATAGAACCTTGTGGTATATAGGATATAAATTCCCACCTTATTTTTTTAATCTCAGAATCACTCAGGGTAAAAATATTTAAATAATCATCATTTATTTTATAAAAAACCTTACCATCTATAAGATTTAATGGGGGTTCAATCATGCCATATAAAGTTTTAATTAATGTGCTCTTACCGCAACCTGACTCTCCTGCAATTCCATAAATTTCATTCTCTTCAACATTTAAATTAACATTATCCACTGCCTTTACAAACTGTTTTTCTCCATAAACATCTAAAATATAATAGGCTCTTAGGTTTTCAGCTTTTACAACTATCATATCCTTACTCCTTTGCCATTCCTATTCTTTGGATTCTTGTTCTCGGATCTAAATATTCACTAATGCTAACAGATAATAAATAAAGGCTAACGAAAAGTAGTACAGATATAACAACAGGCGTAAGTAGCCACCACCATATACCTAAAAGCATAGCCTGATAACTAATAGCCCAATTAAGCATAGTCCCTAATGTGGGAATCTCCAGATTAGATAATCCTAAAATTGCCAATGTAATTTCCATACCTACAGCCCATGCCATATTATTAATTATTGTTGAAAATACTATGGGAATAACGAAAGGAAGATATTCCTTCATTACTAATGAGAATGTACGAGTACCCGACAAGATTGCAGTATTTGTAAACTCCCTCTCTCTAAGGCTCAAAATCTGAGAACGAATTACCCGCGCATCCCAGGACCATCCAAAAATACCTAAAATAAGCCCTAATGTAACTAAACTTAATCTTCCTTTAATTAAAGATGAAATTAAAATAAGGATAGGAAGTAAAGGTAATACTAAAAAACTATCATTAAAGGACATTAAAAATCTGTCAACTCTTCCACCTAAATAACCAGAGATTAAACCAATTATGATAGCTATTATCCTCGAAAGTAATGCAGCTATCAAAGAAAGAATCAGTGAATTTCTAATAGCAAAAGTTGCTTCCCAAAAAACATCTTGTCCTTTGGAATTTGTACCTAATGGATGTTGAAAAGATGGAGGAAGATCTCGCGGAAATACATTCCAAATTTTTATATTATACGGATAAAAGAAGGAAAGAATTGCTAAAAAAAGTAAGAAACAGAGTATAATGAAGCCAAATCTAAATTTGCCATCTCTTAGTAAATCTTTTAATACTTTCACTCTTAATGAGACCTCCTATTTTTTTATTTATATCTTATTCTTGGATCAAACAGAGGATAGATCAAATCAATTATTAAAATAAAAGTAGAGATTGCAATTATTGATAAAGAAGTTATTCCCATGATCAAATTATAATCTCCTGTATGAATGGCATTATAAAGGAGAGTTCCAATACCCGGATAAGAAAATACGATTTCCGTGATTAACGCCCCACTAAATATTTGCCCCATAGATAAAGCAAGTCCAGTAATTTGTGGAAGTATTGCATTTCTTATTACATACTTAAATAATACCACTCTATCCTTTATGCCTCCTGCTTTTGCATAAACTACGAAATCTTCTCTTAATACATTCTGAACAATTAATCTCATTGTTTGTAAAGTGACGGAAATACCAAGTATTACCATGGATAAAAAGGGTAAGAAAGCATATCTAAAGAGGTCTGATATAAATCTAAAGCTAAAAGAGGGTTTTAATCCTACGGAAAAGCCTCCACCTAAAGGAAATAACTTTAAAACATAACCAAATATGACTAATAATATAAGTGAAAGAATGTAATAAGGCAAAGGTCTAATAAACATAGCAATATTTTCTATTATTCTTGCCCATCTTTTATTGTAAAAGAAGCCACAAATAGCACCAAGAATATTTCCTATTATCCAAGATGTTATTGTAGAAATACTTAGAAGTCCAACAGTCCATGGGCTGATCTGTAATCATTTTTAATCACCCCCAATCATAAGCACAATTCTTCCTTTCTTGCTTATCTTTAACCTCAATCTTAATATCTCAATTATTCTTAAGGCAAAATTTATGAAGCTTATTATTCCTCTCTTTAATTCCTCTTTTAATAACTTTATTCTATGCTCTCCCTTCTCTATTTTTGATGTTAAGTAAATAACTAACAATGCTCCCATAAATAC
>NIRF01000007.1 GCA_002878375.1 Dictyoglomus sp. NZ13-RE01 | reverse complement strand
ATAAAGCTTTTTTAGAAAGAGCTCTAATTGATGGTTTTTTCTCTTTTATTAAACTCATTATTAACACAATTAAAATTTCTTTTATCTTTTTTCTTAAAGAAAAATCTGGTAGAATATTAATGACCATAGTTTTCACCTCCCGGGGTTTGGATGTTATCTCTTTCTAATCTAATTCTAACCCTGGGAGGTTTTTCTTTTCAAAAACTGATTACAGGTCAGGAATTTCTCCTCATTGACAATCTGTATATTAGAGGATAAAATTGGTTAGTCCAGTTTATGAGAGGTGTTTTAGAGTGAAGCCAATTGTTAGAACAAAATTGACGGATAGTATTGTAAAAGCTATTATGGAGTATGCTGTATCTCAGAATATGAAGGTGGGGGATAGGCTACCTTCAGAAAGGGATCTTGCACGTGCTTTAAGGGTTAGCAGACCTCTTTTAAGAGAAGCCATAAGAATTATGGAAAGTTTAAATCTTGTAGAGGTAAAGCCAGGAAGTGGTATATACATTAAAAATCCCTTTACTCCTGAAATGTTTTATATAGTCCTTCATGTAGATACAAAGGAGAAGGAAAGACTTCTTGACGTAATAAAAGTAAGAAAAGCATTGGAAAAGCTTGCTTTTGAGGAAGTTATAAAAAATATAGATGATGAGGAGATTAAAAGTATTGAGAAGTTATTAAATATTCTTGAGGAAACTCAAAGGAGAAGCGAGGAGAGCTTGGAAGAGCTTTGGAACTTCTATAGTGCCATATATAGAGCTTCAAAAAATAAATTTCTCTATGATTTTTTGGAAGGTTTAAAGGACATCTTTTTATCCTGGCAAGACCCACGGGAAAATCCAGTTTTTGCAGAAAAAACTTACTCATATCATAGAGAAATATTTGAGGGAATAAAAACAAGAAATATTCAAAAGATCCATATGCTGATTGATAGGTTTTATAAAATGTGGGAGGATGAAATAGAGAAGCTATTTAAATAAATTTTTGTTTATATTATAATATGGTAAGACCATTTAATCATTTTATCAATTTTGGAGGTTGGTGAATTATGGAAGAAAGAAAATATATTATTGATACCTCTAATAGTGCCTATTCAAAACTTCACCCTGTTTCTGTATCCTCGGTAAAACTTACAAATGGGCTTTTAGCAGATAGACTAAGGGTAGTTAAAGAAGTTACTATTCCTACCCAATATGAGCTTTTAGAACAAACTCAAAGAATAAATAATTTTAGAAGAGCAAGTGGAAAGATACAGGGAGATTATTTTGGATTTTTCTTTAATGATACGGATGTGTATAAATGGATTGAGGCAGTTTCTTTCTCCTTGATGACGGAGAGAGATGAAAATTTGGAAAGGTTAGTGGACGAGGTAATTGAGGAGATTCGTCTTGCTCAAGATGAGGATGGATATCTTGATACATTCTTTACCTTTGAAAAGAAGAAGGATAGATGGACAAATCTAAAAGATATGCATGAGCTTTATTGTGCAGGGCACCTTATACAAGCAGGAATAGCCTACTATAGGGCTACAGGGGAAAGAAGTCTTTTGGATATTGCTATTAGATTTGCAGATCATATTGATTCTGTTTTTGGTCCTGGTAAAAGGGAAGGAACCAGTGGACATCCTGAGATTGAAATGGCTTTAGTGGAGCTATTTAGGGAAACAAAGAATTATAAATATCTTAATTTAGCCAAATTTTTTATTGATGAGAGAGGCAAAGGTTTAGTAGGCGGAGATTTATATCATATAGACCATAAGCCCTTTAGAGAGCTGGATGAAATAGTTGGGCATGCAGTAAGATCTCTTTATTTAAATTGTGGAGCTACAGATTTGTATTTGGAAATTGGAGACCAGGAGATTCTTAATGCCTTGGAAAGGCTATGGCATAACTTTACAGAAAGAAAGATGTATATTACAGGAGGTGCAAGAGCAAGACATGAAGGAGAAGCCTTTGGAGAGGAGTATGAACTTCCTAATGAGACTGCCTATGCAGAAACTTGTGCCAGTATTGCTAATATGATGTGGAACTATAGAATGCTTCATGTATCTCCTGAAGGAAGATTTGCAGATATGATGGAGCTTGTTTTGTACAATGGATTACTTTCTGGCATCTCCTTAGATGGAGAATATTATTTTTATGTTAATCCTCTAAGTAATAATGGTAAGCATAGAAGACAGAAATGGTTTGCTTGTGCCTGTTGCCCACCAAATATAGCAAGACTAATTGCAAGTTTGCCAGGGTACATATATTCAAAATCCTTTGATGGTATCTGGGTGCATCTTTATACATCAAATTTGGCAAAAATATCATGGAATGGAAAAATAATAGAGTTTGAGGTTAATACCCAGTATCCCTGGGACGGTTTAGTGGAATTTAACATAAATACTGACGGAGAATATAGTCTTTACTTAAGAATACCTAATTGGTGTAAAAAGTATTCCATATATGTAAATGACACACAGATCTTCCCCACAAAATTGAATGGATATGTGAAGATAGAGAGGGAATGGAAAAAGAAAGATGTTTTAAAGCTTGATCTTTCCATGGAGATACAACTAATAGAGTCCCATCCAAAAGTTTTAGATAATACAGGAAGAATTGCTATAAAAAGAGGACCAATAGTCTATTGTTTGGAACAGGTGGATAACTCATTTAATATTTGTGATTTAGAAATTCCTACAGATACTATTTTAACCTCGAATTTTGAGCCCATATTAGGTGGCGTTGTTGTAGTAAGAGGAAAAGGGAAATTGGTGGATAGAAATATATGGAAGAAAAATTTATATTTACCAGTTAAGGAAGTAAGTTCAAAGATGTCTGATGTGGAATTTAAAGCTATCCCTTATTATGCTTGGGCAAATAGAGAACAAGGTCCCATGCAGGTTTGGATTAAGAGGAGATAGATCTGTGACGTAAATCACATTTATTTTTATTTTCATCTGTTATAATGTAGGTATAGCAGAAGGGGTTTTTTGAGAGAAAAAACATCTTCCGCTAAATATTGTTCCACGAAAGGAGATGTTTATTGTGAAGAAGGTTTCCCTTTTCCTCTTATTTTTCCTTTTTGTTTTTGCAATCTCTGGATGTACCCAAAAGGATACAGTAAAACCGCAGGTGAGTATTTTATCGCCACAAGATTCATCGGAGGTTTCAGGTGTAGTCACTATTGAGATTCAGGTAATGGATAATATTGGTATCAAAAAAGGTGGAGCTTTTTATTGATGATGTAAAGGTAAAAGAGTTTACTTCTTCTCCCTATAAGTACGATTGGGATGTATCAGGTTATGATGATAATTCAGAGCATACCATATATGCAAAGGCATACGATAATGCAGGAAATGTTGGAACAAGCAAGGTGGTAACAGTAGTTAAGGTTCCCTTTGCACCTGTATTCATAGATAAGTTTGAAGATTCTGTTAATACAACCTCTACCCTCTTTAGTTCTTTCTATAGTGAAACTGTAAATGGAACAAGAAATATTTCTTTTGTGGATGGAATAGAGGGAAAAGCTGTGCATCTTGATGAGTTAAATAGCTATGTAGGGTATAGCTCTCAATGTATAAATCCTACTGAGGGAACCATAAGATTTTATTTCAAGCCAGATGCTGATATGTATACTGTTTACAATGATCCGAATTTAGGTTATCCCCATCAAGGATTTTTAATAGATACAGTAGGATGGCTTTACGCATATACTGGAGCTTTTGGGTTCTCTCTACTTTTTAGAGGAGGAAATATTACTAATATGGCTTATGGCACTTGGAATAGCTCTGATTGGTCTACTGCTAATTCTAACCCTGATTATTCAGACACTAATAACTTTGTTTTTGAGAGTGATAAATTTTACGATATAGCTATTACTTGGAACAAAACCCAAGGTAAACTAAGAATCTATATAGATGGAGTATTGAAGGCAGAGGCAGATTATAATGCGGATCTAAATAATACTTATCAATTTTTCATTGGTCACAATCCCTTTCAAAATTATTGGCCCTATGAAGCTCGATCCCTAAGAGGTACCTACGATGAGCTTAAGGTTTACGATAAGGATATCTTTTCTGACTAAAGATTAGTATTTGGGGAGGGGAATAATCCCCTCCCTTCCCCATCTTTAATTTTATATTACAAACCGCACATATATCTAAAGAGGATGGCTCTCCACAGATCTTACATCTCCCCATAGATTTTACTTCTTTTTCCTCCCTTTTTTCAAATAAGGGATGGATCTTTTCCATGTATCCATTTAGGAATCTAAGCTTTGTTCCAGGGAATTTTTCCTCTATATTTCCCAATATTTCTTTATACTTTAAGGAATTGGCTCCAATACTTAATGGGCACTCTTCCTCTATGTATTTTATCCCATTTAAAAAGGTATATATGGCACTCTCCTTTTCTGATATTCTAAAATATGGTTTTACTTTCTTTGCGAAGCCCTCTTCCTCCTCAAGAACTGGATATTGTCTTCCCAAGTACTCTAAATGCCAATTCAATATGTTATTAAGAAGTACTGCGGATTCGTCATCTAAATTGTGCCCTGTAGCAAGTACATTATAGCCTTCTTCTCTTGCTACCTTGTTCATGTAATATCTTTTTATAGTGCCACATATGGAGCATGCAGGCTTATTCTTTATCTTCTCTTTAATCTCTGGTATTCCTCCCATCTCCCTTTTTAGATCGATAATGTATAATCTTCTTCCAATCTTTTGGGCAAAATCCTCGGTAATCTTTCTACTTTTTTCAGAGTAATCATATATGCCCAAGTCGATATGCAAGCCATCTGCATCATAGCCAAGCTTATTTAAGGCATACCAAAGCCCTAAACTATCCTTTCCTCCAGATACTGCGACAAGAATTCTATCCCTTTTTGTAAACATCCTAAACTCTTTTATGGTTCTTTCTACTCTTCTTTCAAACCACTCTATATAATGCTCTTTGCAAAGCCTAATATTATGGGCTGGTAGGTCGATAATAGCTTTATTATCCATCCCCTTACTTTTACAGATAGTACATTTCATTATTTATCCTCCTGAGACCGCATTTATAACCTCAATTTCATCAGACGGATAAATATACCCATCCATCTCAATCTCTCCATTTTTTACCACAAAGGCATACTCCCTTGATAGCCCAAGATTTTTTAGAATTTCCTCTATCATGAGCTTATCTTTTTCTACCTTTATCTCGTAGATCTTTCCTCTATACTTTACCTTATAATTGTAAATGCCCATACAATTCCTCCCTTTTTAGTATATTTTCTATGAATATTTTACCATAAAATTTAGTATTTTTCTTTACTCTTTTGGATTATTCTGTCACCCACTCCTCTATTTTTTTAATAGAAAGGAGGTGAGATAGATGGCAGTAAATTCTATTCCTTACAATTCTCGTTTGATTTTAAGGGTTCAGGTGGGATTTCAACAAGGAAATCCAGTAATAAGAAGTAGAAGCTTTAATAATGTTAAGGCGGATGCCAGTGACAGCTCTGTTTACGCAGTAGCAGAAAAGTTGGCAAGTTTGCAAAAATACCCCTTAGTAAAGGTGGTAAGAACCAATGATGAGGAGTTAGTTGAAATGTAATGAGTGAAAGGGAGGTGAGAGAATGGCAAATTTCTCTTCAAGAAAATATATAAGGCTTGTTTTTAGGGATAGTGGAGGAAGCAATTTTACTATAAGAATTCCAGATCCAAAGGATGATGTTACAGAGGAGGAGCTTTTACAAGCTATGGACCTAATCATAGCCCAGAATATATTCCAGGGGAGGACAGGAGATTTAGTAGCAAAGGTAGATGCAAGGGTTATTGAGACAAATATTAGTGATTATTACGATTAATTTTGGGCAGGGGAATTCCCCTGCCTATTATAAAGGGGGAGGTTTCTATGTTTGAGAGCTTGGTAAAAAAATTAACTTTTAAATTTAGTTTTCTCTATCAAACTTTTCCCAATTATACCTGCAAAATTTGTAATAAGAAAAAGAACTTTATGTTTTTTATAGATGATACTCCAGTATGTCCTGAATGTTTGCCCACATTTTTTGAAAAGGAATTTCTTCCCTTATTAATTTCAAAGGTAATTTTAGCTTTAGGGGATAAGGAGATAAAAGATGCGTAGAGTAAATGAATTAAAAATATCTCCTCATTTTCTTTTGATGGATTTCCAATGTAGATGTTGTGAACAAGTAAAGATACATCCAGATCTTTTGGAAAAAATGGAGATTTTGTGGGAGAAGACAAAGGGAGGTTTTGTTATAACCAGTGGGTATAGATGCGAGAAGCATAACATGGAGGTTGGAGGAGTGAAAAATTCAAGGCATACAATGGGAAGAGCCTGCGATATTACTGCAAAAAATCTAAAGGAGGTTTATGAGATAGTAAAAAGTTTAGGTTTTAGATATTGTAAGATAGATGAGGGGAAGAGATATATTCATATGGAGGTTTGATAATATGGATACTAATTTGATACAGATAATAAGTAACTTGGGATTTCCAATTGTAGTATCTTTGATCTTACTTTTAAGGATAGAGCATAAGTTAGAGGATTTAACAAAGGCTATTCAGGATCTATCCCAAGCTATAATAAGCCTAAAATCTTAGAGGGTTAGGGCAGGAAAGAGTTAAATCCTGCCCTATACTCCTTCTTTAATTAGATCTTCAACTACCACCTCAATGAAGATTTCTGCAAGCTCAGGATCAAACTGCTTTCCCTTTTCCTTTCTAATCTCTTCTACAGCTTCCTCTAAGGAAAGTGCCTTTTTATAAGGTCTTATGGAGGTCATAGCCTGAAAACTATCTGATAGCACGATAATTCTTGATAGAAAAGGTATATTTTCTCCGGAAAGTCCATCAGGGTAACCTTTCCCATCCCATCTTTCATGGTGATGCCTTACAATTTTGGCAATATCTTTAAAGGTGGTAAATTTTTTCAGAAACTCCTCTCCCCATATAGGATGCATCTTCATTATCTCCCACTCTTCAGGTGTAAGCTTTCTTGGAGCTTTTAAAATATCATCTGGCACTTTTATTTTACCCACATCATGCAAATAGCTTGCCATCTCTAATGTTTTTAACTCTTCCCTATCTAATTTTAAAAACTCTCCCATTTTTAGGGAATAATCAGTTACAGCCTTTACATGTCCGCCTGTATAAGGGTCTCTTGCCTCAATAGCCTCAACAAGGATAAGAAGGGCTTCCTTGTTTAGTCTGGAGATTCTTTTTTCCAAGTTTTCCTGCTCCAAGAAGCTTGCTATAAGAGGAGCAATTTTTTCTACAAGTTCAAGGTCCTTCTCGCTAAATTTTCTTTTTTCTTCCAGACTATTTATGTTTAAAACTCCTAAAACTTTACCCTCATGGATTAAAGGATAAACAATGGAAGATTTTATATGAAGTTTAGGCTCAAAAGCCTTAAACCTTGGATCTGAGGAAGTATCTTCTAAGATTAGGGGTTCTTTGTGGAGAGCACACCATCCTGCAATGCCCTCTCCCACATTAAGGACTACATTTTTCACTACTTCCTCTGAAAGCCCAATGCTTGCAGTTATATATAGCTTATTATCCTCAGGAGATAAAGTCATTATGGAGCCAACGTTAGCGGACAATATATTAAGAAGCTTTCTTAATATGTTAGTTAAAATTAATCTTGTATCACGGGTAGAGTAAAAGAGGGAAAATTCATTGATAAGGTTAGAAAGCTCTTCCGCTCTTTTTGTCTCCTCTTTCATTTTAAGAGTATATAATAGATGGCAAAACTCCTGAGATAATATATCTATAACATACTTTTTATCAGTAATTTCTGGCTCTATTATGGTATATCCTAAAAGCTCTTCTCCTATCCTTAAAGGTATTTTTTCTCCCTTAAAACCTTCTAAATTTATTTCTCCATTTACCTTTCTTAATATTTTTATTTTATGGTTTGGAAGTAATTCCCTAAGGTTTTTCGTGTATAAGTCCTCTAATTCAGAAGGATTTGAGATAGATGTGCTTTCATGGAGGAAATTATATATTCTTGCTATATCCTCGTATCTTTCCTTAAGCTCCCTTGTCCTTTGAAATATTATCCTTTTTAGTAATATTCTATTCCCAATAAAAATGGCAATTACAAGGAGAGCAATTAAAAGAATGGTTAAAAGAGTTCCTAATATTTTTTCTCCCTTTTTCAAGGTCTCACCAGTGATAAGTTCCATTCCAAACCATTTCAAACTTAACTTATTTAAAACTCCTCTGTTTCTTAGATTAGATATTCCCTTTTGAAAAAGGGGAAGTAGTGGACTATTTTTTGGTAGGGCAATACCAGAATAGTTTGTAATAAGTTTATCGGGAAGGATCTTCAATTGGTCTTGCAATTCCTTTTTATATATAAACCATTTAGCAAAGTAGTAGTTTACAACTCCTGCAGAAACTTCTCTTTTTAAAACAGAAAGAAGAACTTCTTCCTGCGTATCTTTGGGAACTACATAGGAGAAATTAGCAAGGAAATTATGGGCAACATCCAAGTTTAAAACTGCCACCCTTTTATTTTTTATATCTAAAGAATTTACTATATCGGAATCTATAGGTACTACTATTACGCTAAAGCTTTCCATAATAGGTACAAAATCATATTTCTTTTCCCTTTCCTTTGTTATTCTCATAAACTCAATGCCAGATACCTTACCTTCATCTAAGGATTTTACAGCCTCTTTCCATGGCATAAGACGAATCTCAATAGGTTTTCCTATCTCCTTGCTAAGCTCTCTCATCACATCTACTATAAAGCCTTGGGGATTTCCTTGGGAGTCTAAATATTCTATAGGTGGAAGAGCACGATCACCTGTGATTATAATGGGCTCTTCCCCAAAACTTATTGATAAAAGAAAAAATAATAATATAAGAATTTTAATAATTTTCATAATAATATTCTACCCCATAATGGGGGTAATTTCAAATAGTCCCCTCCCCCACATCCCCTCCAGGTATTATTCAATTGTTTTTTCTACAACTACTGGTGGCTGTAAACTTGATATTTGATTATCGCTATTTGATGGATCTGCTAAGGCAATAGTGCTTAGAATGAGAAGAAGGGATATAATAATAACTACTATAATAGGGAAGGGGAAAGAGAAAAATTTCTGGAAATTATATCAAGATTTTGATATAATATCTTCCTATGGAAAGGAGGTTTTTTGCTATGAAGAGGAAATTATTAATTTTGTTATTGGTAGTAGGGTTGATCTCCTTGGGGTGGGGGGAGGAGAGGACCGCCTTGGCAAGTATACCACCTCTTCAAAGTCTTTCTTCCTATATTACTGGCTCTCTTTGGAAGGTTTCCTCCATACTTCCCTATAATGCAAGTCCACATACCTTTGAACCAACGCCAGAGACCTTTCGTCTTGTAGAAAAGGCAAGGCTAATAGTTATAAATGGTGGAGATGTGGATGCATGGATAAGCAAACTGATAAAGGGCAGTAGCAAAATTGTAAATGTATCCTCTAATATTCCCTTTGAAGATAATAATCCGCATATATGGCTTGATCCTATTCTTGCTAAAAAAATAGCGGAAAATATTTATAAAAAGCTTATTGAAGTGGATGGTAGTAATAAAGCCATTTATGAGAAAAATTTAAAGGTACTATTAAATAAGCTGGATAAATTAGATAAGGAAATAAGAGAAAGGCTTAGTAGATTTAAGAAGAAGGAAGTTATTGTTTATCATCCAGCATGGTATTATTTCTTTAAGAGGTATAATATAAAGACCGTAGGGGTTATTGAGGAAGGGGAAGGTAAGGAGCCATCTCCTAAAAAAATTGTGGAGATCATAAATATCATAAAAAAGAATAACATAAAATATATAATAAGTGAGCCCTTTAATAGATCGCCTGTATTGAATACTATTGCTAAGGAAACAAATGTAAAGATTATAACTTTGGATCCTTTAGGTTTTGGGAAGGACTATTTTGATTTGCTGAGAGAAAACGTAAAGAAATTGGAAAAAATATTTGATGAACAAAATAGTTAATATAGAAAATCTATACTTTAGTTATGGAGATTATTTAGTGCTTGAAAATATTAATTTTTCTATTGAGGAGGGGGATTTCTGGGGGATAATTGGACCCAACGGAGCAGGAAAGACCACCCTTATAAAGATAATCGTAGGTATTCTTAGACCTCAAAAGGGAAAAGTAGAAGTTTTTGGGAAGCCTCCCTGGAAATTAGGAGAGGAGAAGAAGTATATAGGATATATTCCTCAAAGATTGGAAGTAGATAAGTTTTTCCCTATTAAAGTATGGGATGTGGTCTCCTTGGGGAGAAGAGCAGTAAAAGATTGGAAGAATCTTTCCTTAGAGGATAAAGAAAAGATAGAGGAAGCAATTAAAAAAGTAGATATGTGGGATTATAGGGATAAGCTTTTTGGGGAGCTTTCTGGAGGTCAACAGCAAAGGGTATTGGTGGCTAAGGCGATAGCAGGAGAACCAAGATTATTGGTACTGGATGAGCCTACTGTTGGTGTGGATATTTCTTCCCAGGAAAAATTCTACAATATCTTGGAGGATTTGAATAAAAAGGGGTTAACGATAATATTAATATCCCATGATATAGGAGTTATATCAAAGAGAGTAAAAAAGCTTGCCTGCCTAAATAGAAAAATCTTTCTCCATGGATGTCCTTCAGATCTTAAGATACGTCAATCCCTAAAAGAAATATATGGGGAGGATGTATTCTTCCTAACCCACGAGAAGGAAGGTTAGAATATGAATTTCTTAGCCTATGGTTTTATGCAAAGGGCTATCATATCTGGATTATTATTAAGTGTTGTAACTTCAATATTAGGTGCTTATTTAGTCTTTAGAGGGCTAACCTTTATGGGCTCCGGCATAAGCCATTCTGCCTTTGGAGGTATTGCCTTAGGAATACTTTTGGGCATTAATCCTCTTATATCCGCAATTATTTTCTCCCTTTTTGTGGTTTGGCTCATACCTTTTATAAATAGGAAGGTGCCTTTAAAGGGAGATGTACCCATTGGCATATTTTATACATCCTCTATGGCTTTAGGAAGCATCTTCTTAGCTCTTCATAAAGGGTATACGGTGGATCTATTCTCTTACCTTTTTGGAAATATATTAGGAGTAGGATATGACGATATAATTATTACTCTTTTCTTTCTTTTCTTAGTGCTATTATTCTTTTTTAAGAATTATTGGAGGATTGTATATATAATTTTTGATCCAATCTCTGCGGAAGTTTCAGGAATTAATACTTTTGTTTTGGAGGAGATCGTTTTAAGCCTTTCCGCTATTGCTATAGTGCTTGCCAGTAAGCTGATAGGTATAATCCTTATTTCTGCTCTTTTAGTAATTCCTCCTTCTATTGCCATTCCAAGATCAAAAAGCTTTAAGGAAGCAGTTTTTCTTAGCTCAATAATAAGCCTTATAGGCATCTGGGGAGGCTTAATTTCCTCTTTCTATCTAAATCTTCCATCCGGCTCAACTATAATATTAATCCTAACCTTAATATTTTTTATCTCAGTCTATAGGAGGAAGAAGTAGAGGAAGTAGTAAGCTATACTAAACCTCTACCCCTTCATTTTTATCCACATTTTTCTTGTAAATCCAATATCCTTCTCTTTTTTCTGCGCCAAGTTTTTCGAGCTTCTCTTTTAATTCTGATAGATATTTACTAAAGAAGTTTCCTTCATCCCAAAGGATTTTTACTCCGGTGAGCATATCTATATATAAGGGACTTCCTATTTTAACTTCTTCTTCTGTTCTAATAATTGGGGATATATATGTATTTATTCCATATTTTCTAAGATCGTTTATGTAATTTTCTAATGGTTTTTCTATATTTAAGTAAAATTCTTCAACCCTCTTTATTCTACCAGTAGGTGCTTTTTTAAGGATAATTAGAAGATCAATATCCGATTCTGGGGTAGGTAAATTTCTACTACAGGAGCCAAAAACAACAAAAGAGGTTAGATTTTCTTTATAATACTCTTTTGTCTTTTTATAAATTAACTCAATAAGCTCATTAAATTTTTCTCTTATCATATATACATTATAGCATAAAAGAATGTGGTAAAAAGGTTCATTTTAAGGTCAGATAATTTTCCAAAATTGTGATATACTACCTAAAAAGTCTACAAGATAAGAGGTGGTAAAATGAAATTGACCTTTCTGGGAGCAACGGGAGAGGTTACCGGCTCTACATATCTTTTGACCAATGAAAAAAAATATCTTGTTGATTGTGGAATCTTCCAGGGAAAATCAGAGAAAGAAAATGAAGTCCCCTTTCCTTTTGATCCATCCCAGATATCCGCAGTTATATTAACTCATGCACATCTGGATCATTCTGGCAGGATTCCCAAATTAGTAAAGGAAGGATTCAGAGGTAAAATATATGCAACTTTACCTACTATTGAACTTTGTGAAGTTCTATGGTTAGACACAGTAAAATTAATGAAGGAAGAGGTTGAAAGGATAAATAGAAAAAATTTAAGGGCAGGAAAACCCTTAATAGAACCCTTATACACAGAAAAGGAAGTAGAAATGGCAATGACCCTTTTTGAACCTATCCCTTATGATGAAATTATTGATTTAAAGGATATAAAGTTTAGGTTTAGGGATTCTGCCCATATTTTAGGGGCAGGCTCTTTAGAAGTATGGGGCGATAGTACTAAAATAGTATTTTCTGGAGATATAGGGCAGTGGGAAGGAGTAATGGAAGGAACTCCTGCTTTGATAGAACAGGCGGATTATGTGGTCATTGAGTCAACTTATGGAGATAGATTACATAAAAGCTTAGAAGAAACAAGAAAGGAATTTAAAAGCGTAATAGAGCAAGCAATAAAAGAGAATGGAAAAATTCTTATACCATCTTTCGTGGTAGATAGAGCCCAAAGAGTTATCTATGAGCTTATGCTCTTGTCCTTAGAAAATATTATACCTAAGAACTTTCCTATTTTCTTTGATAGTCCTATGGGTAAAAAGGTAACTGATATTTATAAAAAACATACCAATCTTCTTTCTGGAGAAATTCAAAAATATCTTTTAGAAGGTATGGACCCTTTCTCTCTACGCAATTTAAAATATTTGTCCACTCCTGATGAATCAAAAAGCATCAATGATTTAGAAAACGGTATTATCATTGCAGGAAGTGGAATGTGCACTGGGGGAAGAATTCTTCATCATTTAAAGCATAATATATGGAAAGAGAATACTCATATAATATTTGTTGGCTATCAAGCTCAAGGTACCTTAGGAAGGAGTATAGTAGATGGGGCAAAAAGAGTACATATTATGGGGGAAGAACTTGCTGTGAATGCCAAAATCCATACAATAAATGGTTTTTCCGCCCATGCGGATCAGAAAGATCTTTTAAAATGGGCAAGCACCTTTCAATCAAACCCATTATTTATAATAACCCATGGTGAGCCACAAGCATCTACAGCACTTTCTAATCTTTTAAAAGCTAAAGGTTTTGAAACCCTCATTCCTCAACCTACCCAAACCATTGATCTTGCTAAAAGAGAAATTACTCCTCCTAAAGAAATTAAAAAACCTGAAATAGATGAGATATTAAATGAGTTAGAAAATACCTTAATCTCTATGAAAAGTCAGCCTATCTCTCAAAATGAGGAAAACATTAGTTTGCTTAAAGCCTGCTTATTAATATTAAAAAATATAAAGGGAGAAAGAAATGTCTAAAAGAAAATTATTAATAATCTTAAGCCTACTGATTGTTCTTGGACTTTTTAATGTAAAAGCCCAAACCTATGGTATCTATGCTTTAGATATAACTAAGGAACTAAGTAGCGATAAATATTTAGGAAGACAAGCAGGAACCTTAGAAGAGGAAAAACTATTAAACTTCATAAAAAGTGAGCTAATAAAAAATAATATACCTGAGAACTTGATATATTTTCAAAAATTTCCTCTTGATGTTTATCTATTAGAAGAGGAGCCAAAACTTGAAGTAATCTCTCATAATAAAGTAATTCTTAGGGGAATTTATAGAAAGGATTTTAGAGATATTCTAACTGGTACATGGAATATCTCAGGAAAGATAGAGTTTGTAGGCTATGGGTTAAAATTTGAAAATTACAAAAATGTGAAGGATAAAATAGCCATAGCTAAATTAGGTTATGAAAACTCAAAGGATAAGAATCTGGATAGAGTAGATTATAGAACATATTTATCATATTACAACGGTGGTAAAGGTATTATCTTAGTTTTGGATAAAAACAAAGAATTTATCGTTTCTCAAAAAGCCTTATTCCTCAATAATTATCCTATACCTGTAATCTATATAACTTCTAACTTTCAAGAAAAGCTTGAAAAACTTTATAAAGAAGACTCAAATTTAGAGATAAGCTATACGATCAAATATAAGACCCTTAAAAATAACTCTTCAAACATATTTGCTTTAATTAACGGTAAAGAAGATAAATATATAATCCTAAGTGCACATATGGATCACGTAGGAAAGGACTTTGATGGGTCCTTTTTCCCTGGTGCTAATGACAATGCATTATCTGTAGGCGTACTTTTAGAAATAATAAAAATTATTAAGGAAAAAAATATTACTCCTAAGTATAATCTTGTTTTTGCCTTTTTTAATGGAGAAGAGTATGGTCTTAAAGGCTCGAGTTATTATGTTAAAAACCCCATATTCCCTTTGAATAAATTACTGCTCAATATAAACATAGATTGCATTGGAAGAGGCGAATATCTCTACTTAATTTATAATAATTTTGCTGAAAGTTATGTAGAAAAAATGAAGAAGATAGATGAAAACTTAAATCTTTTAGGAGAACATCCATTAATAACACAATCAGATCAGTACAGTTTTTATTCCCTTAAACTACCAGTAATATTTATTACTCGAGCGAGTGGGGATCTTTTTATGCCTGATCTCCATCAGAAAACAGATACTTTTGAAAAAATATCTTACCATGATATAGAAGAAGTGATAGACTTATTAATAAAGTTTATTACAAATAATTAAAGGAGGAGTAGAGAGATGCTAAAAAAAATAAATATTTTTGATGTATTTTTTGTTAGTGTTGTCATATTAGCAATATTGGGCTTTTTTCTTGTTAGCTCTGGAAGATCGCCTATCACAAAGGTAAGAGGAGAAGAAAAAAATATTGAAGTAGATTTTATTATTAGAAATCTCCCATTAGTAGATCATAACTTCCTTGTTCCTGGTGAAAAAGCCTTTATAAGGATAAAAAACCAACCCTTTGCCTGGGTAGTTATTAAGGATGTTAAGATATTTGAAAAGAAAAATGTTATTCCGGATGGCAAAGGTGGATATTTTACCATAGATGATATAAATAATCCATTTAATGTTGACTGCTTAGTAACCTTTACAGCAAAAGGATATCAAACAGAAGATGCTATTGTTTTAGGTACCAAGGTAAAGATAGGAATGCCAATTACCATAGAAAGCTATAAAGCGGATGTTACAGGAGTTATTTCTGCAATCAGGGTGAAATAAGTATGGAAAAGCTTGAAACTTTATGGAGAGA
This sequence comes from Dictyoglomus sp. NZ13-RE01, assembly GCA_002878375.1. Classification (NCBI taxonomy): domain Bacteria; kingdom Pseudomonadati; phylum Dictyoglomota; class Dictyoglomia; order Dictyoglomales; family Dictyoglomaceae; genus Dictyoglomus; species Dictyoglomus sp. NZ13-RE01. The sequence goes on along the minus strand of NIRF01000007.1, from coordinate 79,075 downwards.
AAGTTTAATTTGCAAATTTCTTGATAAAATAGAAACTAATGTAAAAAGGATATTTCAAAATATAATAGAAGAGTCAAGAATTTTTCCCTGGTTAGACTTTTTATTAGAGCATTACCTTTACATATTCCTATTTTTATTACCTTTTTTAACCAGTGGGAAAATTGCTATTCTTTCCTTTGGGGCTTTTGTTCTATGGGCTCTTATAACCTTTCTCAATCCTAAGGAAAAATTTTTCAAAAATTTAGATACCTTCTCTATTCTCTTGTTTGTCTTTTTAGGAATAAATATTTATGCTACTTTTTCCTCACCGTATTTATTATCCGCCATAAAAGGATTAGCCAAATTTTTAGTGTATTTTGCTCTCTTCTTTATATTTAGAGATGTTTTCAAACATCCTAATAAACAGAAAAATGCCATTATAGCTATTTTATTGTCTACTTTCCTATTAGCCCTTTATTGTGTTTACCAATGGATCATAAAAGTTCCTCCTCTTGCAGGATGGGAAGATCAAGAATATATAGGAGAGAATGTAACAAGAGTTTATGGTACTCTTTTAAACCCAAACCTGCTTGGAGGATACTTAATAGCTGTTTTCCCCTATGTACTTTCTTCTCTTTTTTTCTTTCCATATTTCAAATCATTCATATTAACTACTATAGTCATAACCGCCCTCTCCATTATTTGGACCTATTCGAGAGGCGCCTACTTAGGATTTGTTGCTGAAATTTTAGTAATATTCCTTGGCACTTTCCTATATTTATGGCAGAAAGATAAATCCTTAAGGAAGAGATTAATAATTATTTATTCAATACTTTTGCTTCTTTTCATCATTGGAATATTTACTAATACCTATTTAAGAATGAGAATACTCTCAATGTTTACTATATGGGGGCACACATCTAACGTTACCAGAATAATGATATGGAAAAGTTCTTTTAAAATATTGAAGGACTTTTTCCTAACAGGGATTGGACTTGGTAACGATGTTTTTAGACAGGTTTATGCCTTTTACATGGAACCAAAATATACTGCTCTTGCCTCCTACAATTTATTTTTGGAGTTAGCAATAGAGGGAAGCATATTCTCCTTGATTCTATTCCTAATAATGCTTTATTATCTTTATAAAAAATTTTTTGTTCATTTCTCAGGTTGGAGTTTTGATAGAAAGCTTTTAGGGATAACCGCTATATCCTCTATAACTGCTCCTCTCTTTCATGGTCTTGTGGATACTATATGGTACAGACCATATCCTCAAATAATATTCTGGCTTTCTTGTGCAATACTGATTAATCTTTTTAAAGAGGAAGAAAATCAAAAGGTATTAGCCTTTAACTTGGGAGGATTAGGTGACCAAATATTATTCTTACCTACTTTAGAAAAATTAAAAAAGCATTTTAAAGAGGTAAAAGTAATAACTGAAAAGAGAGGGAAAGAAATTCTCGAAATTTGTGGTTACGAAGTATATGAATTTAATCCTAAAAATAAATTAAGCTTGAAGGAGACCTTAAGGCTTTTAACCAATGTGCGCAAAGAGAAGTTTGATATAACAGTTTCTTCTGGAAAATCTCCATTTATTCCCATTTTTATGTATCTAATCTCAGCAAATATTAGAGTAGGATACAAGGAAAACCCATTAAGCTTTCTATATACAAACAAGGCTTCTTCAATACGAAATGAATATATGGGGAGAGTACATTACAGGCTTGTAAAAGCCTTAGGTATAAAAGAAGAATTTGAACCTCCACAAATAAAGTTAAATAGTGAAATTCTCGAAAAAGGAAAAGAAATATTAGATAGCATTAATTTAAAGCCAAATGAGTTTATCATTATACATCCAGGAATTAGCAATATGAGTATTGTTCGAGGTATTGATAGAAGATGGGAGACAGATAAATGGCGAAAATTAATTGAAAAGTTAGAAGAAAACAATATAGAGTTTATCGTTACTCTCGGTCCTGATGAGGGAGAAACGGAAAAAGAGTTTAGGAATTTTGTAAAGGAAGGAAGGATTATTAAACCTAAAAATTTAGAGGAATTCTTAGCTTTGATTTATTATTCAAAAATACTGGTATGTTTGGATTCTGCACCTTTGCATCTTGGCATAGCTTTAAATAAACCACTAATTGCCCTTTTTGGACCAACAAATCCTAAGGAGATTGTTCCAGAAGGTAATATCAATTTTCAAGTAGTAATGACTAACCTGCCCTGTCAACCGTGTCTCTGGGACAGGCGCAAAAGAGTCTGCGAAACTCTTGATTGTATGAAAGGGATAACTGTTGAGGAAGTATGGAAAAGAATCCTATTCTTTATACAAAAATAGTATCCTTTCAATTATTTTTGTAGTCGAAAAATCTTCATGGAGGGGAATGATAACTACTTCCCCTCCATAACTTTTTACAATTTTAGCTTCTGGTAAGTCCTCTACTCTATAATCTCCACCTTTTACATGTATATGGGGCTTTATATCTCTAATTAATTCTTCAGGGGTGCTCTCATCAAAGATAACAACATAATCCACAACCCCAACTGATGCTATTACTCTTGCTCTGGAATTTTCATCAAGGATTAATTTTTTCTTTCCCTTAATCTTCTCAACAGAACTATCACTATTTACCCCTACAATAAGTACATCTCCTAAAGATTTTGCCTTCTCTAATAACTCAATATGCCCTGGATGTAGTAGCTCAAAACATCCATTTGTAAATACTATTTTTTTCTTTTTTCTCTTTAACTCTTCTACAAGAGAAGTGATCTCTTTTCTTGACTTTATTTTACTTAAAGAATATCCATCCATCTTTTAGCTCCAATTTCTCAGGTAGTATCTGTTTTAACTCTTCTGGGGTTACAACAGCTGTTCCTAATTTTCTTACTGTTATACTGGCGGAAAGATTTGAGAGAATAGAAGCCTCCAATAGATTTGCACCTCCAGATAAGGCAAGAGCTAAAGTAGCAACTACAGTATCACCTGCGCCAGTTACATCCCTAACCTGAGAGGCTAAGGCAGGTATGAAAACCTGACTTTCAGCTTGATAGAGAAACATTCCCTTTTCACCACGAGTTATAAGTACACCATCCCCTTTAACAATATCAAATAACTTCTCCGCTATCTCTTTTATATTAAAGTTTTCATCAGAATTTGTTGCAATTTGAGCCTCTTTCTCATTAGGAGTAATTAGGGTTGCTCCTAAATATTTTGAGTAATCCCTACCCTTAGGGTCTACAATTATAAACTTGCCTTCTTTTTTAGCTAAACGGATAATCTTTTGGGTTAAGTTAAAAGTTAAAACTCCTTTAAGATAATCTGATATAACTATACCATCTAAATTCTTTATTTTATTTTCAAGGGAATTTATTATCTTTTCTTCTATTTCCTGAGATATACTCTCTTTTTTTTCTCTGTCCACCCTAACTACCTGCTGATTTAAAGCTATAATTCTTGTTTTAGTAGTCGTAGGTCTATTTTCATCAATGATCAATTCCTCCATAATCTTTCTTTCTCTTAAAAGGTTTAAGATCTTTTTGCCTCCTTCATCATTTCCTATAACTCCAAATAAAATTACCTCTCCTCCTAAGGACTTTATGTTGTTTGCTACATTTCCAGCCCCGCCTAAAACTGAAAATTCCTGCTCCATCTCTACAATAGGAACGGGAGCTTCTGGAGAAATTCTTGTTACTTTTCCCATTATATACTCGTCAAGCATTATATCCCCAATAACCCCTATTCTCTTTCCATGCCAATGCCCAATAATATCCAAAAATCTACTCTTATTCATTATTTTCCTCCTCTTCCTTCATAATCCAATTGGCTGCATCCAATAAATCATTAGCAAAATAGTCAGGTAAAATACTTGAATCTTTACCTAAGAAAATAGTTTTACAACCAGCCTTTTTCCCAGCTAATACATCCGTCTCCTTATCGCCAATCATATACGACCTTGATAAATCTATATTCCAATCCTCTTGGGCTTGCATAAACATACCAATATTTGGCTTTCTACAATCACCTTCTAAATTTGGACAGTAATAAAAATCATCTATATAGACTCCTTCTTTAGCTAAAGCTAAATATAAGTGATTATTGAAATTTTCTACATCCCAATTAGTATAGTATCCCCTCTCAACTCCTGATTGGTTACTAACTACTATGAGAAGAAATTTTTTCTGAAGTATTTTTAAACCTTCCACAACATTAGGTAAAATTTTTAAATCCTCAACCTTATACGTATATCCCTTATCCTCGTTTAATGTTCCATCTCTATCAAGAAAAATGGCTTTTTTCTTATTTGGGAATAACTCCTCCTCTACAATATCACATAAGAGATGCCCTATTGTTATATGTAACTCCTGAATATGAGGTGTAATATGAAAAGGTATTGTTATGCTAATATCTGCTAATTTGGAGATCTCTCCCCCATCCTTACCAGAAAAGGCAATTGTGAAAGCCCCTAAACTTTTCGCCTTTTCCAATCCCCTTACTACATTTTTAGAACTTCCTGATGTACTTATACCAATTACTACATCTCCTTCCTCAACCCAAGCCTCTAATTGCCTTTCAAAAACAAAATCAAAACCATAATCATTAGAAATGGCAGTAACTATTGAGGAGTTTGTAGTTAGAGCAATGGCGGGAAGAGACCTTCTTTCCTTTAAAAACCTACCTACCAATTCTCCTGCAATATGTTGGGCATCTGCTGCACTTCCACCATTGCCAAACAAAACAACTTTTTTCCCCTTTTTATAAGCTTCTACAATGGCTTTTGCAGAGCGTCTGATATCCTCCTTAAGCTCAATTTCAACCAGCTCTAAAGTTCTTTTATGTAATCTCAATCTTTTATCAATAATTCCCATAAACCACCTCAACATTAGTAATCTAAAACAAATTATATCAAAATTAAAAGTCTAACAAAAATTTAATTATTTTTTAAAAGCTATTTAAAAATAATCTGTTAGAATCTAAAATGAAAATAAAAATTTAAAAGGAGGGTTTATATGAGACCAAAAATTAAAAAAGTTTCTATTATCCTCTTCCTATTAAGTTCTCTCCTAATTTTTTCAACCCTTGCCCAAGTTTCTCTTACAGGTGCAGGAGCAACATTCCCATACCCACTATACTCCAGGTGGTTCTATGAATATGAGCAAGAAACAAAGATTAAGATAAACTATCAAGCCATAGGAAGTGGTGCAGGGATCCAACAAATCAAAGCAGGAACAGTAGATTTTGGAGCATCAGATTCTCCCCTAACAGGTGAAGAACAGAAACAATCAGGATTAATTATGATTCCAACAGTAGCAGGCAGTATTGTGATGATATACAATTTACCAGGTGTTGGAAAAGGGCTAAAATTATCAAGAGAGATTATTGCGGACATATATTTAGGAAAAATTAAAAGATGGACTGATCCCAAGATCACTATACTAAATAAAGACATAAAAATACCTGATCTTCCAATAACAGTTGTAAGAAGATCCGATGGAAGCGGTACTACTCATATTTTTACAGCCTTCCTTTCAGCAGTGAGTAGCGAATGGAAAGAAAAGGTTGGTGCAGGAACTTCTGTAAATTGGCCTATTGGAATAGGTGGTAAGGGTAATGCTGGTGTTGCAGGGACTGTACAAAATACACCTGGTGCCATTGGGTATGTAGAACTTGCCTATGCAGAACAAAACAATATTCCTTACGCACAGATAAGGAATAAATTAGGAAATTTTGTATTTCCTAATAAAGAAACAGTACAGTCCGCTCTGAGTTTATACCAAGTTCCAAACGATTTCTATGTATTTACAGTTGACGCTCCAGGAAGAAATAGTTATCCTATAGTAGGATATACCTTCTTATTGATAAGAAAGGAACAAAAAGACTTAGAGAAGGCAAAAGCATTAATCAGTTTTATAAAGTGGGCATATGCTAAGGGAGATAAGTATGCAGAAGAGTTACTATATGTTCCATTGCCTGAAAAGGTTAAAAATCTCGCATTGAGAAGATTAAAAGAAATAACATATATGGGTAAGCCAGTTGAATAAATTTTATGAGAAATACAGGGGAGAAAATATTTAAAAATTTAACAATACTTTCAAGCCTTGTTATAACAATAATAACAATAGCAATTTTCATTTACCTAATAATAGGTGCCCTTCCAAGCATTAAAAAATTTGGATTAAAATTCTTGTGGAACACTATATGGGATCCTGTGACAGAGCAGTTTTCTGCTCTGCCAGCTATTTATGGTACCATTATCACATCCCTTTTAGCTCTTATTATAGGACTTCCCATAAGTTTAGGGATTGCAATTTTTCTTACGGAAATCTGTCCATTTAGAATAAGAAGCACCTTATCATTTATTATTGAACTATTAGGGGCAATTCCCAGTGTAATTTATGGAATGTGGGGACTTTTTACATTATCACCCATTATGCAATTTAAGGTAGGTCCATTCTTAAATAAATATTTAGGTTTTATTCCTCTATTTAGTGGTTATAGTATAGGAGTAGGATATCTAACTGCTGGCATTGTGCTTTCAATAATGATTATACCGATAATTTCTTCTATATCCAGAGAAATTCTCTCTTTAGTACCTAAGGAGCAAAAAGAAGGTGCTTTAGCCTTAGGGATGACAAAGTGGGAAATGATTAGGAAAGTAGAAATTGGCAATGCAAAATCAGGAATAATTGCAAGTGCTATATTAGGATTAAGTAGAGCTCTTGGTGAAACAATGGCTGTAACTATGGTTATTGGAAATTCTTACCAATTATCAATATCCCTTTTCAGTCCTGGAGCAACCATTGCCAGCACCATAGCAAATGAATTTGCAGAAGCCTTTGGCAAACTCCATCTCTCATCACTCATTGAGCTGGCATTAATACTATTCTTAATAACCTTTTTTACTATTGCAATATCAAGATATGTAATTATAAAAAGGTTTGAAGGTCTATGAGCTATAGAAAAAGAAAAATTATTAACAATTTAATGTTATTCTTATCGACTTTATCCTTTTTTGTTGGTGCCCTATTCCTTTTTTGGATTTTAGGAGATATTTTTATTAAGGGTATATCAAAATTAAATTTAAGGTTAATTATTGATCTTCCAAAACCTCCAGGAGTTCCTGGTGGTGGAGTAGCAAATGCTATAATAGGAACAATGCTACTAAGTTTAATAGCAAGTATAATTGGAATACCTATTGGAATTTTGAGTGGTATATATATTGCAGAGTATGGGAATAATAGATTTGCATGGTGGACGAGATATATATCAGAAGTTTTAAGTAGCATTCCTACAATTATTATAGGCATTTTTATCTATATAGTTATAGTTGTTCCTATGAAAAGATTTTCTGCTATTGCAGGTGGAGTAGCCTTAGGTATAATTATGATACCAACAATTGTAAAAGCGACAGAAGAATCTTTAAAAATGATTCCAAATACTGTAAGGGAGGCTGGTTATGCCTTAGGTGCCCCTAAATGGAGAGTAATAATTAAAGTTGTACTTCCCAGTGCAAGCTCTGGAATAATAACAGGAATTATGAGTTCCTTAGCAAGAATAATGGGGGAGACTGCCCCATTACTATTTACATCCCTAAATAATAATTTTCTCAGCCTAAGATTAGACCAACCTATAGCAAGTTTGACGGTAACAATATTTAATTATGCAACTTCTCCTTATAAGGAGTGGAAAGATATTGCATGGGCATCGTCTTTCCTTTTAGCCATGATTATTCTCCTACTAAACATATTATCGAGATACTATGGTAAAAGAAGATATCACCAGTAGGGAGGATATAAACTTGGAAAAATTAAGAACTGAAAATTTAAATGCCTGGTTTGGTTCCTTACAAGTATTAAAAAATATCAATATATCAATAAAAGCTAATCTTGTAACTGCTATTATTGGTCCTTCTGGATGTGGAAAAACCACCTTACTTAGATGCTTTAATAGATTACATGAGCTAACTCCAGGTACAAGGATAGAAGGTAAAATTTATATTGATAATCTAAATATTTACGATCCTGACATTGACCCAGTGATTATTAGAAGAAGAATTGGAATGGTATTTCAAAGACCAAACCTTTTTACTAACATGAATATCTATGAGAATGTTATATCAGGATATATTCTTAATAATAAAAAGGTACCTAAAGGGAAATTAGATGAAATAGTAGAGAGAAGTCTTAGATTAGCTGGAATATGGGATGAAATAAAGGATAGACTAAGGTCTTATCCGTCAGAACTTTCAGGGGGGCAACAACAAAGGGTTTGTATTGCAAGAGCTCTTGCGGTAGAGCCAGAAGTTTTGCTCATGGATGAACCAACCTCCGCTTTAGATCCTATTTCCACTTACAAAATTGAGGACACAATAAGAGAACTTAAAAAACATGTAACTATAGTAATTGTTACCCATAACATGCAGCAGGCAGGAAGAGTATCTGATGAAACCATATTCATGTATATGGGAGAAGTTATAGAGATGGGCAAAACTCCTGATATATTCACAAGACCTAAAAAGAAACTAACAGAAGATTATATAACAGGTAGATTTGGATAGATTAATTATGTAACTCTTTCAATTCTCCTGTTTCCATGTAATATATTCTCTCTGCTACATTTGTAACATGGTCTGCAATTCTTTCCAAATATCTTGCAATCATTAATAGCTTAATAGCTTGGGGTGCAGTTTCAGGGGCACTTTCTATTTCTTCAACAATTTCATCAAAGATCTTCCAATAGGTACTATCAATCTCTTTATCTTCATCTACAACCTCTATTATAAAGTCAACATCTCTATTAACGAATGCTAATAAAGAATCATTTATTATTTTCTTCACAAGCTCAAACATTTTTATAAGATTTGGATTGATAATTAAAGTGGGATATCCTATGAGATCTAATGTAAATTTGGCAATATCTACACAATAATCTCCCATTCTTTCTATATCACTTATTATCTTCATGGTAGCTGCAATTACTCTTAAGTCTTGTGCCATGGGTTGCTGTAAAGCAAGTAATTTTAGGCATCTATCTTCAATATCCCAATTAAGTTTATCCACTAAATCATCCCTTTCAATAACTTCTTCTGCTAATTTTCTATCCTTTTTCGTTAAAGCTTCTAAACTGTCACATAACATGCTCTCTACAATCTTACCCATTTCTTGTAGGTCATGTTCTAAACTTCTTAGTTCCTCTGTAAAACCTTGTCTCACTTTAACCCAGGACCTCCTCTATTTTTTGTTTATAAACCGACAAAAACTTATCAAGTATGAGAATAGCGGATTGTTTATTCCTTACAATTTTCCTCTTTTCTCTTCTTACATTCCCCTCAATTAAAAGCTTTTCCGCTTCCATTGTAGTAAATCTCTCATCCACATAATACACAGGTATAGAGAATAATTTATTCAGTTTTTCACCGAGTTTTTTAATCTTTATAGTTTTCTCGTTTTCTTCCCCTTTTAATGAGATGGGAAGTCCAAGTACGATTCCTTTAATCTCATATTCATTAATAATATTCTCTATTTTATTCAAAAAATCCTTTTCACCATTAATCTCGAGTACCCCTAAGCCTTGAGGAATCACCCCTAAAGGATCAGATATTGCAAGACCAATATATTTTTCTCCCCAATCAATAGCAAGCCATCTACCCATTAATTTTCCTTACCCATTCCCTTACTGTATTTTCAATAATTTCCCAGCTATTTATCTTCAATGTTACCTGTGCCAGAGTATCTTTCCCTCCACCTTTTCCTTCTAATTTTGCATTGATATAAGAGGCAATGTCCTTAGCTAAGATACCCTTTTTGGTTAGGGATGGAGATACCATAATGGTCATCAATATTTTATCTTCCTGTTCCAAACCTAATAGAATTAAACTGTCCGGCTTTCTGCTTTTTATAAGGTCTCCAAGCTTTCTTAATCCCTCTTGGGATTTTGTTTCCACCTTACTTATAAATATGTTTATGCCATTTTCATTGATAGCATTCTTCAGTATATTCTCCAGCTCTTTCTCTAATAATTTGCTCTCCAATTCATTTATAATATTCTCCTTCTCTTTTATTTGGCTCTGTAGTTTCAACCATTTTTGTGATAAATCTTTTATATCATTTGCATTAGTAATCTTCATAATTTCAGCTATATCCCTACTTAAATTATTTACATACTCCCATGCTTTCATACCACATACTGCAAAAATTCTCCTTATTCCACTTCCTATTCCTTCTTCCTTTGTAATCAAAAACAATCCTATATCTCCCGTTCTATTTACATGGGTACCGCCACAAAGCTCCATACTAACTGAATCTATCTTTATAACCCTCACATCCCTTTGGTATTTCTCAGTAAATAGGGCAATGGCACCCATATCCCTTGCCTTATCAATTGTTGTAACAAACTTCTCTACCAAGTGATTCTCCAAAATACTTTCATTTACTAATCTTTCCACTTCCCTTAATTCTTCATCGGTAAGTGGTTTGTAATGGGTAAAATCAAATCTAAGAAAATCTGGAGATACTAAGGAACCAGCTTGGGATACATGCTCTCCTAAAACTCTTCTCAAGGCGGAATGTAATAAATGTGTAGCGGTATGATGCCTCTGAGTTGCAAATCTAAGTTCTTTATCAACCTCCGCCTTTACTTTAACCTGCTCTTTTACTCTACCCCTGACAACCTTCCCTTTATGAACAAATTTTTCACCAAGTTTTTGAACATCCTCTACAATTATCTCAAACTCATCGTTATATACCTTCCCTTTATCAGATACTTGTCCACCACTCTCTGCATAGAAGGGTGTTTTATCCAAAATAAAAGAGATGTCTTCTCCTTCAACTATTTCCTTTCCATGTTTCCCATCTAAAAAGAATAAGATGTTAGCTTCCGTCTCTAAGGTATCATATCCCACAAATATGGTGGAGGGCATTTCTTTTAGAGTACGTAACTCTTCATCGCTTAATTTAATCCATTCACTCTCTAATTTTTCCTCCATTGATATTCTTGCTCTCTTTCTTTGCTCTTCCATAGCCTTGTTGAAGCCATCAACATCTACTTCCCAGCCTCTCTCGTTTGCTATCTCTATGGTCAATTCAAGAGGAAAACCGTAAGTATCATATAATTTAAACACAAAATCCCCATCAAGCTTTTTTATCCCCTTTTTAGCTAAAGAATCTAATAGATATAGTCCCTGCTCCAAAGTTTTTAAAAATTGTTCTTCCTCTCTTTTCAGAACCTGCATCACATAATCTTTCTTTGTGTGAAGTTCCTTATAAAAATCTCCCATAACGTCCACTACAACAGGGACCAGCTTATACAAGAAGGGCTCCTCAACTCCTTTTTCAAAGCCTCTTCTTTCTGCCCTTCTTATCAATCTTCTTAAAACATATCCTCTTCCCTCATTAGTAGGTACTACTCCATCACACATTAAAAAGGTAATCCCTCTAATATGATCCGCAATTATCCTTTCAGTAGCTGGATCTAACTCATTTAATATTTCTCTTGTTTTTTCAATAATAGGGACAAATAAATCAGTTTCAAAAACATTACCTACCTTTTCAACTACTGTTGTAATTCTTTCTAAGCCCATTCCTGTATCGATGTTTTTTTGAGGAAGAGGAGACATTTTTCCTTCTTCATCCATGTAATATGTCATAAAAACAAGATTCCAAATTTCCATAAATCGGTCACATGGATCTCCTGGCTTACAATTCTCCTCCTCTTTATTTTTAGGACCAAAATCATAATAGATCTCAGAACATGGACCGCAAGGTCCTGTTGGACCTGGAGGTCCCCAGAAGTTATCTTCTTTCCCTAACCTAACAATTCTTTCCTTAGGAATACCCATAGTTTTGTTCCATATTTCAAAAGCCTCATCATCCTCTTCATAAACAGAGATCCAAAGAAGATCCTTAGGAAGTCCAAGCTCCTTTGTCAAAAACTCAAAAGCAAAAGCAATAGCTTCCTTTTTGAAATAATCTCCAAGAGAGAAATTCCCAAGCATCTCAAGGAAAGTTAAGTGCCTTGGAGTTAAACCTACCCTCTCTATGTCTGTAGTTCTAAAGCATTTCTGAACAGTAGTAATTCTTCTTGCAGGTGGAGTCCCTTGACCAAGAAAATAAGGTTTAAAAGGGACCATTCCTGCAGTAGTGAAAAGGAGTGTAGGGTCGTCTGCAGGAACTAAGGAAGCACTTGGTAGATGTAAATGCCCATTTCTTACAAAATAATTAATGAATTTTTCTCTTATTTCTTTGCTTTGCATATCCTTTACTCTCACCCATTTGCTAAAGATTTTATTATTAAAAAATCCCCGCTGTGCCGTGGCACTACAGTCCTTTGCGCCCTCTTCCTAATACTTTTTGAGCCTCCCCACCTTGGTTATGTAGCTCCTTTTGAGCTGCAATCCCAAGATGGGATCTGGCTCAAATTAGAAAAGGTGTTGAGCCAAGGACACGTTCGCACCACGCACACAGCAGGGCACTTCTAACCTTATTTATAACACTTTTTAAAGTAATTTTCAAGTCGTATATCTTTTTTACTTCTTATAAGATGAAAATATCACAAAACTTTGACAATCTCTATTGAGTTATTCATAATTAAGGGATATAATTCGTATATTGGAAAGGTAGGGAGGTAAAAATCATATGATCAAGAATCAGTGGTATGTAGTGTTGTCTTCAAGAGAGCTTAGAGATAAGCCAATAGGGCTAACCCGTTTTGGAGAAAAGATTGTTTTGTGGAGAGATAAGGATAAAATCAATTGTTTGGTTGACAAGTGTGTTCATAGGGGAGCAAAGCTATCCTATGGAAAAATTGTAGATGGTCATCTTCAGTGTCCATTTCATGGTTTTGAATATGATGGAACAGGAAGAGTAAAAGTAATTCCTGCAAATGGAAGAAATACTCCTGTACCAAATAATTTCAAGGTAAAGAGTTTTAAAGCTGTTGAAAGAAATGGTTTTATATATGTTTTTTATGGGGATCCTGAAAAAGCAATTAAAGAACCACCCTTTTTTGATTTTATAGACGATAGTTTTGTTTATGATGAATTTGTTGATCATTGGAAAACGCACTATTCAAGATGCATTGAGAATCAGTTAGATCCTATTCATTTACCTTTTGTACATCATAACACTATAGGAAGGGGCAATAGAACTGTTGCAGATGGTCCTGTTGTTGAATGGTTTGATTCAGATAAAATGAGATTTTATGTTTTTAATAGGGTAGACGATGGAACTCCCCCAAAATCTCCAGAGGAAATGAAAGGAAGAAAAAGCAAGGTCTATCTTGAATTTATTTTCCCAAACATTTGGCAAAACCATATTAGTGACAACTTTTTTATTGTTGCCGCTTTTGTCCCTGTAGATGATGAAAACTCCCTTGTCTATATAAGAACATATGTAAGGTTGACCAAAATTAAGTTTTTAGATAAGTTTATTGCCAAAATCGCATCTCCTTTTAACAAAATTGTGCTCCATCAGGATAGAAGAGTAGTCGAAACACAAGAACCTAAGATAACTTCATTAAGAATGGGAGAAAACTTAGTGCAGGGCGATTTACCAATAATTGAATACAGAAAAAGGAGAAATCAGCTTAAAGAAGAAAGTAGCGAGTAGGCAAGAATAAAAACTTAGTATAGAGGAAAAATATTATACCTCATTTTTCAGAAATATGATAAGATATAAGGGAGAGGGAGGATTTTTGGGGAAATGTCCATACCAAAGGAAGAATTATATCCTATTGTAAGAGAGATAGTTCTCCAGGAACTGGAGATACGAATACCTATTCATAGTGAAATTGTGGATTTAAAATCTTCTGTTGAAAGACTCATCTTGGCTCAGGAAAAAACCGAGGAGAGAATTGAAGAGCTTGTTCAAGCCCAAAAAAGAACCGAGGAAGAAATTAGAGAACTTACTTTGGCTTTAAAAAATATACAGGAGGAGATAAACGGAATTACAAAGGAGTTAGGAGAATTATCTCATAGTATTGGATTTCAGCTTGAAGATAGAGCCTATAGATCTCTTCCTTTCCTTTTGAAAAGAGATTTTGGGATTGAAGTAAAGGCAAATCTTTCTTTAAGACATGTAATTGATTTTGTGGATAGGTTAAAAGATATTAGAGAAGTAATAGCTGGGGAAATCTTTCCCATTATTGTAACCTATATGACCGAACCAGAAATAGAAGAATTTGCAAAGAGTAAAGGTATAACCATCTATTACTCTTATGACTTTGAGCCAATATATTAAAGATATTAGAAATCCTCATCTATTCTTAGGAATAGATGGCGGACAAACAAAAACCCTATGTATATTAGGGAATGAAGAAGGGAAAATTCTTTCTATTGGTAAAGGAAGAGGCTTGGAGCATATTTTATCTCCAAGGGGACCTGAAGTAGCTAAACTTGCTTTCCAAGAAGCACTATCTTCTTGTCTTTTTCCTTATGATCCTTCTTCTTTTGAATTTGAATGCGCCTTTTTAGGGCTTACTGGGGTTTCTCGTCCCGATTCGGAAGAGGCAAAAAGTTTTACAGAGGTTGCGAAAAAGATTATAAAAGCAAAGCGAATTTTTGTTGATAGTGATCCAAGTATTGCTTTAGCAGGAGCATTTTTTGGGAAGGAAGGGATCATTGTAATTGGTGGCACAGGCTCGGTTGCTTTAGGATTTGATGGAACAAGATATTCCCGTTGTGGTGGATTTGGATACTTATTTGGAGATGAAGGAGGAGGATTTCAGATAGCTCTTCAGGCGATAAAAATAGCTTTAAAATATGAAGATGCCTGCCATCCTCCCACTCTTCTTTGGGAAAAGATTATTAAAAATTCATCCTTCTCTTCTATAGAAGAGATGGTAAGAAGTTACTATGCAGGGAAAATTGGAAGGGACCAAATAGCTCTTTTTACAAAAAGTGTGAAGGAGGCAGCAGAAGAGGGAGATAGGTTTGCCCAAGAAATCCTCCTTGATGCAGGTAGAGAATTAGCAAAACTTGTAGACTGTGTCTATAGAAAATTAAATTTTAAAGGAAAAATTCCTACCGCAGGTTTAGGTGGAGTTTTTAATATTTCTTTAGTAAAGAAAAGTTTTGAGAAAAATTTGGATCCTTCTTTATATGAAATAAAAGAACCGGAATTTCCCGGTGTAATAGGAGCCTTAATAAGGGCTTATCAATTAGCTGGTATTCCCTTAACATCCTCATTAAAAGAAAATCTCAAAAACTCCGCATTAAAATTTATAGGGGTGGGGCTAACCCACCCCTAAGTTCATTATTTTGCTGGTTTTAGTATTCCTTTTGTGAGCATGATTATTACAAAGTTGTCGGAATATGGGCTGTTCTTATAAATAGGATCACCTTCAGGTGGCCATCCAGTTACTCTTACTCCTTCTAAGGCAGGGTTATTTCCGTAACGTTCCCAGAGAGGAATTATTGGTAATAGTTCGTTAAAGGCTAATGCAAGCTTGGTTACATAGTTCTTTTGAAGCTTTGTATCAAATCCTACTGCAGAATCAGTGATTAACTTATCTAAATCTACTTCTCCTACCACCTTTGTCTTTTGTTTCATTTGGAAGTTCATTCCAGGTCCTACACCAAGAGGATAGTTAAATCTTACGAGATCTTGGTAGAAGGAGAAGTGAGGATGTGGATGGGCAGCACCCCATGCCTGTATTAATAACTGGAATCTTCCTTGTTCTGCCTCTTGAGGAACTTGTGCATAGGTTACTCCACGAACTGTTACCTTTATTCCAAACTTTGTTAATTGAGAAGCTGCATTTTCTGCTGCTGCAGACCAGTCCGCATACTCTGCAGGAACTATCAATTCATATTCCATTCTCTTTCCTTTATCATCAATCCATACTCCATCTTTATCTCTCTTGAATCCGATACTAAGTAATATTTCTTCTGCCTTCTTAGGATTGTATTCATATTTATTGAGTTTCTTCTGGTCTCCTGCAGAAATCCATAATGGTACTAAGTTGTCACTAAAGCCTGCCATAAGCTTTACTCCAACTCCTGACTTTCCAAGAGATACAAATCCATTCTCATCCCTATTTATTGCATAAGCCATTGCTTGACGTACTTCTACTCTATTTAATGGATAGATGTTGTGGTTTACAAAGATAGCTGGTCCAGAGTATATAGGTGGTCTTATAATTCTAATTCCGCTCTCTATAAATTGTTTTTCTGTAGCTGGTGGAAATCCATGAGTAGCGTAGTCTACATTCTTTGCTAAGACCATAGGAGTTACTGTTGGGGTTTCACCATTAACTAATCTTACTTTATCGAAGCTAATCGCCTCTTGATTCCAATAGTATGGATTTCTCTCAAGTACTATTTCTGCTTCTGTCAAATTATTTACATTTAGTACAAAGGGACCAGATGATACTATACCATTTGGTCTAAACTGCTCAAATTCTGCTCTCAATTTCTTCATTTCATCAGAATCTCTTGTCTTCCCTTGTGCAAGAAGAGCCATAACTTTATCTGCATATGTTCCATATGTGGAATAATCTCTAATAGGATATGTTCTTAATATATATCTTGGAACTACAGAGGATGGATTGTTCATATGGAATTTTATAGTGTATTTACCTGAGGCCTCTACTTTATCAATATATCTCCATATTGGCCAATTCATTAAGTATCCAATATAGTAAGTGGCTACTACATCTTTGGAGGTAAATTCTTGTCCATTACTCCATTTTACACCCTTTCTTAAATTAACTATGAACCACTCAGGATTATTAGCAGGTTCGAGACGCCAACTTGTAGCAAGAACTGGCTCATATTTCCCTGTTGCCCAATAGTAAAATGCTAGTGGTTGATGCATTAATTCATAGTAAATTCCGAGGGTTATTGCTCTTGATACAAAGGTATTGAAGTGTCCAACTGGTGGCATATCATAGGGCCATGCTCCTACGAAAACTCTTTCTGCTGGAGCTGCAAGCCCCAAGGTTAAGATACCTAAAAGGATAACCAAAATTACTAAACGCTTCATATTTTTTGACCCCCTTAATTAAGTTTTTGGGAATCTAATGAGGGAAAGGAAAATTTTTTAAAAAAGCTTCTCACCTCCCTATTTGAAATATTTTCTTATAAAAAGAGCAAGAAGCATGATTAAGATCCCAGAGATCAAAGCTAAAATATCTACTACAAAGGTTGAAGTTCCAAGCTCTAAGAATGGAGCCATTACCCCTGAAAGGAATGAGATAAAAAATCCAATTTTAAAAATAGATCTTGGAATTTCAGAATTCATGCTTTACTCCCGTATAACTCACAGGCTACGTAATGCTCTGGCTCCAATTCATAAAGATTTGGCTCTATTTTGTCGCATTTTCCAGGTTCCATATAGGGACAGCGATTGCTAAATCTACATCCTGGAGGAAGATTCAAAAGGCTTGGAAGGTCAAGACTCCTTAATTCCATAAACTTTTTGTTTCTTGTGACTTCAGGATCTGCTTCTGGTACTGCAAGGAGAAGAGCTTTTGTATAAGGATGCAGTGGGTTTTCTAAAACCTTAGGTGTTGGACCCATCTCTACAATTCTTCCCAAATACATTACTGCAATTTTACCATTCCAACCAAAATATTTTGCCATAGCAAGATCGTGGGTAATAAATAGAAAAGTCATATCAAAATTTTCCTTTAAGGAAAGAAGTAGTTTAATAATACTTAATCGGATAGAAACATCAAGCATTGATACTGCCTCATCTGCTACTATAAACTCAGGATTTAATGTTAGAGCTCTTGCTATAACAACTCTTTGTCTCTGACCACCAGAAAGCTGATGAGGATATTTATAAATAAAATCTTCTACAGGTGTTAAGTCCACAATTTTTAAAAGCTCTGCAATTTTCTCTTCACACTGTCCATTACTTTTTACTATGTGATGTTTTAATAAAGGAGCACTTAAGATATCATAAATAGTCTTTACAGGGTTCAGAGAGGAGTATGGATCTTGATGAACAATCTGGACCGACCTTCTATAGTTCTTAAACTCTTCCTTATTCATTTTCCATATATCTTTTCCGTAAAAGAGAACCTCTCCTGATGTAGGTTTTAGAAGACCTGCTATAAGCTTTCCTGTAGTTGTTTTACCACATCCAGACTCACCTACAAGACAAAAAATCTCTCCCTTTTTAATGGAAAGATTTAGATCCTCCAAAACCCTTAGAGTTTTTTTAGGACTAAAGAAGCCTCCACCAACAGTAAAAAACTTATTTACATTTCTCAGTTCAATTATTTTTTCCATTTTTAATCTTCTCCCATCTATAGCATGCTACATAATGATTATTAGAAGCCTCAACTAAATTGGGCTCCTCTTTGAGGCACTCTTCATCTTTATAAATACATCTTGGATGGAACTTGCACCCAGGAGGAAGATCAATGAGGTCTGGAGGTGAGCCAGGTATAGAGATTAATTCCCTAAAGGAAGTAGTTACAGTAGGAACTGCCTTTATAAGTCCCATAGTATATGGATGAAGAGGATTATAGAATATGTCGTAGACGGAGCCTACCTCTACTAAATTTCCAGCGTACATAACTGCAACTCTATCCGCAAGTTCTGCAGCAAGTGACAGGTCATGTGATATAAGTATGATAGAAAGGTTTAGTTCCTTCTTAATTTTCTTTAAAAGCTCCAGTATACTTCTCTGGCTCAGAATATCTAATGCGGTAGTAGGCTCATCGAGAATAACAATCTGTGGATCCAAGATTAAAGCCAGAGCAATTAGTACTCTTTGTCTCATTCCTCCTGAAAGCTCATGAGGATATGATTTTAACACCCTTTCTGGATCCAACTGTACTAATCTTAAAAGTTCCAAAACTTTCACTCTTAATTCCTCTTTTGTTATCCGGATATCATGAGATTCCACAGTATCTACTATATGGTCCCATATTCTAATTACTGGGTTGAAGGCATTAAGGGCGGATTGAAAGACCATTGCAATTTCTTTCCATCTAAACTTTCTTAATCTTCCATTGTCTAAGCTCACTACTTCTATTTTTTTACCATTTCCTTGATACCAGATTTTTCCCTGTGATATCCTTGCAGAGGAAGGTAATAGCTTAATTATGGAAAGCCCTAAAGTAGTCTTACCAGAACCACTTTCTCCAATTATTGCAAGGGTCTCTCCTTTATAAAGCCCCAAACTTACGCCCCTTACAGCTTTAACCAAACCTCTTCTTGCTTTATAATCCACATAAAGATTTTCTATTTTTAAAATCTCCATTTTTATACTCCTTGACCTAATCTTGGATTAAATATTTCCTCTAAGGAACGGGTAAAGGATACTAAGGACCACTGGAAAAGAGAAATGGCAATAATAGGGGATAGAATATAGAAAACACTGTTCTTATAGAAGATGGCTCCTCGAGTCCAGGCAAAGTTAATCATAACTCCCCAATTATGACTTGCTAAAGGAACAAGTCCTAAAAGAATTAGTCCAACCTGGGCATAAACGGCGGAAGTCATGGAAAGAATAAAACTTATTACTATATAGTTCATCATGTTTGGAAGGATTTCTGAAAACACTATATGAAAGATTCCTAAGTCTAAAGCTCTTGCTGCTTCTATGAAGTCTCTTTCCTTTAAAGAAAGAACCTGTGCTCTTACCGCTCTAAGAAGTCCTGGCCAGGAAAGAAGAGCAAGAATAAAGGCTATCATAAAAGAGCTTTTTAATTTTATGAATGCAGCTAAAACAGAAAGCAGTGGGAAATGGGGTATTGTTAAAACAATATCCGCTAAACTTGTAACTAAGGAATCAAATCTACCTCCAATAAAAGCACTTAGAGAACCTAAGCTTACCGCTATAAAAGTGGAAAGAAGTCCTGTAAGAAAGGCAACGATAAGAACATCCCTTCCTCCATGGACTATTTGGGATAGAACATCTCTTCCCTGACTGTCTGTGCCTAAGGGATGCTCCCAAGAAGGCTTTACATATATTTTATCTAATCTTGATGTTGTATCAAAAGGAACTATATAAGGACCAATAAAAGAAATTAATATAATGAAGATAAGGACAATAAATCCTGCAAATCCAACCTTATTTTTCTTGAGTAATTTAAAAGTATCCCTTAAAGAGCCCAAATAAAGTTTGTATTTTCTTACTTTTTTGTCCATCATTCACCTCCAGAAATCCTGATTCTTGGATCAAGTCTACTGTAGAGAAGATCTGCTAAGAAGTTGGCCATAATCACTGATATGGTTATTATTAAGAATACTCCCTGCATCACAGGATAATCCCTTGAGTTTATACTGCTCCAGAGAATCCATCCAATCCCTTTATAAACAAATATACTTTCGATTAGTACAGAACCTCCAACAATGAATCCTAAGGAGATAGTCAAACTGGTAAATAATGGCAAAATAGCATTTCTTCCTACATAAGAAAAGGTTATCCTACTCTCCTTTAATCCCCTTGCCTTTGCTACCATCACATAATCTTCTCCAAGGGTTGATAAAGTGCTACTTTTCATAGTAAGGATCCAACTTCCAATAGTGCTCATAACATAGGTTAGAATAGGCATGGATGCATGGAAAAATACATCCTTTATAAAGGTCCATGTAAATCCAGGCTTAACCCCAGGAGATAGAGAACCTCTCATGGTCTCAATAGGAATTAGTCTCCATTGCACTCCTACAAATACCAAAATCATAATTCCAATTAAATAGTTAGGAATGGAGCTTAAAATTGATGCTATACTTGTTACAATAACATCAATAAGGCTACCTCTTCTATATGCAATAAACATTCCTAAGATAACTCCAAGGGTAAAACTAATTAAAAGAGAAACACCTACACTAAAAAGGGTCCAGGGTAAAAACTCCTTAATAATTGTAGTAACTTTTGTGCCACGGGAAAGAAAGGAAATTCCAAGATCTCCCCTAAGAAGATTTTTTAAAAATTCAAAGTACTGTAGTAAAAGAGGCTTTTTAAGATCTATAGAGAATAGTGAAGCAGCTAATGCTTCTGCCTCTTTGTAAGTCATTCCATATTGTGAAATCATCTGATTTATATATATCTGTATAGGGTTTGAAGGCATGAGTCTTATTATGAAGAATGTTAATGTAACAACAACAAAGATTGTGAAAAGGGACTTTAAGAATCTTCTTAGGATTACATTTCCACTTATTCTTTTAATGGTTCTTTTGAGTCCTTCCACCTTTTACCTCCAATTTTTTTAAAATAGCTTAAAGTAACTTTAAATTTTCTTTAAGATAATATATAATATTCAAAAGAAATTTGTCAAGTATGTTTACTAAATGAGAGAAAGAAGAACGCCAAAACATGTTGGAACATATAATAAGAATTTGGTTCTTGAAGTTCTTATGAAGCAGGGGCCAAAGTCTCGAGCAGAACTTTCACGCATTACAAAACTCACAAAGACTGCCATCACAGAAATTGTAGAAGAGCTTTTATCGAAAAATTTCATAGTGGAGCTTGGACAAGTTAATACTACTCGTGGAAGAAGACCTACAAAACTTTCCATAAATCCTAACCTTTTGGTTTTAACATTGGATCTTTCTGGGATCTTAATAAAAGGTGCTATTGTAAATCCAAAAGGAGATATATTAATGATGGATTCTGTAAAAATGAGGGAAATTGATGATCTTTTGAGATTAATAGAAAGATTATATGAGCCTTATAAAGAGAAAATTGTTGCTATTTCTGCATCAGTTCCTGGTCTTCTTGAGTTGAGCTCTGGGAAGGTAATACTTTCAACAAGTTTAAACTGGAGGGATGTAAATATAAAGGAGATTATAGAGAAGAAATTCCCAGTTCCTTTTTATATGCAGAAGGATACAAATGCAGGTATACTGGCAGAGACATGGTATGGAGAAGGGAAAAACTATAGAAATTTCTTCTATCTTTTATTAACTAAAGGGATTGGATTGGGAATTTATTTAAATGATAGGGTATTAGATGGGTATGATGGAATTATTGGAGAGATAGGTCATACAATTGTAGAAATAGATGGAAAAGATTGCTGGTGTGGAAAGAAAGGTTGTTTAGAAACGGTAGCTTCTATTCCTGTTGTTCTGGAAGGTTATGAAAAAAATGATATAAATGACGCCTTGCATCTTGCAATAAAAGGGGGAAAGATGGAAAAAGCCATTAAATATTTAGGTCTTTCCCTTTCAAATGTTATTCAAATCTTTCCCCCTCAGGCGATCTGTATCTCAGGAAATATTCCCAAGGAAGTTTTAAATTATATAACAGAAAGAATCAAGGAATATATTATTCCCAATATATTCCCCCAATTAAGGTCCAAAATTAATTTTTACTATTCAAATCTTGGAGAAAACAGTCTCATATTAGGAGCTGGAGTTTTAGGCTTCATTAAGTATTTTAATAGATAGCTTAAATCTTAATTATTATTGAGGAAAAAGGACCTAAGATTATATCTTTATCTACCTTGGAATTTCTGGAATAGAGAACCTGGTAATTTTTTGGTAGGGGATAAGAGAAATTATTTTTAACCCTATTTAAGTTATGAATGATAAGAATTTTTTCTTCCCCAACTTTTCTTATATAAGCTAATAAAGTAGAGTCCTTTGTATCTACCTTCTCTATGTCTCCATAGGATAATGCCTTATACTTTAGCCTTAAATTAACTAGTCTTCTATAATGATTTAATATACTATTTTCATCCAAATCTTCCTCTTCTACTGATATGCCATCGTTTGGTTTTGCGTAAATGGGCTTTATCCACATAGTTTGATAGTCGCCTTTTAGGTTGCTGGTCCACTCAAAAGGTTCCCTTATATGTTCATCGGGCTTTGCCCCACTCATTCCAATCTCTTCCCCATAGTATATAAAGGGTGTACCTGGAAAAGTTAAATAAATTGATGCAGAAAGAATTGCCTTATCTATGCTTCCACCAAATACGCTCATTACCCTATTCTGATCATGATTTGTTAAAAATATGGCATCTGCAAAATCAGGATTATATTGTGAAAAGAGACTCCTTTCATCTAAAAGAAAGTCTACAAGATTAAGATTGTATTGGGAAGAGACGGAAGAAATAATCCTTTGAGCTAATGGAAAATTAAAGTTTGAGGGCAAACCATAGTAATATTTTGCTATGACCTCTTGGCTATCCCAAACCTCTCCAACAAGATATACATCTTTCTTTATAGACTTAACATAGTCATAAAACTCTTTCCACCAAGCCACATTCTTATCATGATCATCATATATATGCTTTGCTGCATCTAATCTAAATCCATCTACCCCCTTCTCTAACCAAAATTTTGCAATTTTTTTAACCTCTTCTCTTACTCTTGGCTCATCATAATTTAAATCAGGCATGCCAGACCAGAAAAAGCCATAATAATATCCTGTATTTGTCTTGTGCCAAAACTGGGGATTATTTTTAGGGGGCTCTGTACTCCAAAGATAAAAATTTCTATAAGGAGAGAGAAAAGAGGAGCTTGCAGACTTAAACCAAGGATGCAAAGAGGATGTATGATTTAGAACAAGGTCCAATATTACCTTTATTCCCCTCTTGTGGGCTTCTGCCAAAAACTCCTCAAAATCCTTCATATCTCCATAATTGGGATCTATATCATAATAATCTACTACGTCATACCCATGGTAGCTGGGAGAAAGAAATATGGGCATAAGCCAAAGGGCATTAACACCAAGATCCTTTGTAGTATTAGGATTTCCGTCATTTAGGTAATCTAATTTTTCCATAAGTCCCCTCAAATCTCCAATACCATCTCCATCACTATCCGCAAAAGATCTAACAAATACTTCGTAGAATACAGCATCCTTATACCAGTAAGTAGACTCAGAATGGGCAAAGGGAATAAGTAAGAATAAAAAGAAAATAACTAATAAAATACCCTTTTTATACATTTTTACCTCCTATATATTGTAGTTTTTTCTACTAATAGCTAAAAATTTTGGAAAATTTGCTTTCTAAGACACAGGTGGCAGCTCCAACCACACAGGCATCCTCTCGGAGACGGGATGTGATCACATCAGGTATAGGAGGAAATGCTCTAAGCTTTAAATTTCTTTTTACGGGGTTTAGGAGAAGGTCTTGAGCTTTTGAAAGTCCTCCTGTAATAATTACAAGTTCTGGATTTAGAAGATTAACAAGGTTTGCTATTCCAATACCTAAGTACTCTCCCATCTCCTCAAAGATATTCAAAATGAATCTATCTCCTTCTCTTCCTGCCTGTATTATTTGGTCCAATAATTTCTCTCTTCTATCCATCTCTAAATTTACCTTAATATATGCGCCCTTTTCTAATCCTTCTTTAACTTTATCTATTAGAACCTGGGTAGATACATAGGTTTCTAAGCAACCGTAGTTTCCACACTTGCATTTTTTCCCATCTTTTTCTACCACTGTGTGCCCAAATTCTCCTGCCCTATCCGTATAGCCTCTATAAAGATTTCCATTAATTACAAAGCCTGCACTTACTCCGCTTCCCACTCTAACACATATAATATTTTCTTTACCTATTCCACCGCCAAACCAAAGCTCTCCTAAGGTTGCAGCCTTTGTGATATGCTCTAAAAATATTTCAGTATCCTTTATCCTCTCTTTTAAGAATTCCATAACAGATACATTTTGCCATCCCAAGTTTGGAGCAAAAAGACATATTCCCCTCTCTCTATCCAAGGAGCCAGGGATTGCAACGCCAAGCCCCATAACCTGCTTAGGATAAATCTCATTTCTAAGGGATTCGTATATCTCCACTACCTTTGAAAGCACAAAATCTGGCTCCGTATTAGAGTCCAATAGAAAAACTTTCTTTTTTATAATCTCTCCTCTTAAGTTCAAAACTATTCCTGTTACTCTATCATTCTCTATTTCTATTCCTATTGGATAAAAGTTTGTATCATTCATAGATAGTTCTATAGGTCTTCTTCCTACTTTTGTTTCTTTTGCTGGAGTCTCCTTTATAATTCCACTCTCTAATAAAACTTCTACAATACTTGAGACTGCAGAGGGAGAAAGTCCAGTTATCTTAGACACATCGTACCTTGATATAGGACCTTTTGTCCTTATAACATTTAAAACTAAGGATATATTTGCTTCTCTCATTCGCTTAATATTTATAGACCTCATTTTTTCAATTCTCCCTTTTTTTGGGTCTTTTTTATCTGATTATACCATCCATAAACTTTCCGTCAATTAATTTTTTATTTTCACAAAAAAATTTTTCGTGCTATAATCATCAAAAAAAGTAGCATAATCCTATGGGAAATTTAATAAGGTTTGGCATTTCCTTAGAAGAGGATTTATTAGAAAAGTTTGATGAGGTCATAAAGAAAAAGGGGTACAATAGTAGATCCGAAGCTATTAGGGACCTTTTAAGGGACTATATAATTAAAGAGAAGTGGGAAAGAAAAAGTGAAACTATTGCAGGCACAATCAGCATAATCTATGATCATCATGTGCATGGTTTAGTGGAAAAGCTTACTGATATTCAGCATCATTATCACGATATAATAATTTCTACCATGCATGTACATTTTGATGAGAAAAATTGTTTGGAGGTAATAATATTTAGGGGAAGGGTTGAGAAGGTAAAAAATCTATACGATGATATATCTTCTATCAAGTGGGTAAGACATACTAATATATCTTTAACTGATCTTATTTAATTTTTTTTCTTTTTCTGGTAGCACTTTTTTTAAAATTTTTGTGAAGGAGGTAAAGCCGTATGCATATACCTGATGGATATTTAGGTCCACAGACTTATGGAAGTCTTTTTGTAGTTATGACTCCTATATGGGTTAGAGCCTATAACTTCTTGAAAAACAAGTTAAAGTCTGCCCATGTGCCTCTTCTTGCTCTCTCTGCAGCCTTTTCTTTTGTAATCATGATGTTTAATATTCCTATTCCAGGAGGAACTACAGGTCATGCGGTAGGAGCGGTACTTATAGCTATACTATTAGGTCCATGGTCTGCCACTCTTGTTATCTCAATTGTTCTTATCATACAAGCCCTGATCTTTGGAGATGGTGGAATAACAGCTATTGGTGCAAATTGTTTCAATATGGCTTTTGTTATGCCTTTTGTAGGATATTATCTTTATAAATTAATAAAGGGGAAAAGTCCCTTCCCTTCAAAAAGAGCTCTTATTTCCGCCGGCATTTCTGCATATATAGCTCTAAATGTTTCAGCATTTTTTACAGCTCTTGAGCTTGGGTTGCAGCCCATAATTGCAAAGAGTCCTACAGGTGCTCCTCTTTACTGCCCTTATCCTCTCTCTGTTACTATACCAGCCATGCTGATTGAGCATCTTCTTGTGTTTGGATGGGTAGAGGCTATTGTAACAGTAGGTGTGCTTTCCTATCTTATAAAATCTAATATTATAAAGGAGTGGGAGTATGCGTAAACTTTGGAAAGGCTTATTTATACTTATTCTTCTTTCTCCTTTAGGTATAATACTTCCTTATCTTTTAAAGGCAGGTTCTGCTTGGGGAGAATGGGGACCTGAAGAAATTAAAGAGATGATTGGCTATGTACCTGAGGGCTTAGAAAAATTGTCCTCTATTTTAAATCCTCTTTTCCCTGATTATAATTTAAAAGTTTGGGAGAATGGAAATTTGCTTCAGCAATCCTTAGGTTATATTATTTCAGGATTGATAGGAGTTGGAATTGTGGTAGGAATAGTTTATCTTTTGGGGATAATGCTTGCTAAGAAATGAGAAATTTTATTGATAAAACATTAATGGAAATAAATCATTTCCTAAAGGAAAGTCTTACCTTTGAAAGTACAAAGGATAACCCTTTATCCCATGTGGATGAAAGGGTAAAGATTTTACTCCTTTTATTTTTCTTAATAACTATAAGCCTTTTAAAAAGGATAGAATCTCTCTTATTTCTCTATATATTTAGTATATTTCTTGCCTTAATATTCCATATTAATTTGAAAAATTTAATGAGAAGAACCTGGTCCTTTGTTTCTATCTTTACATTAATAATTGTACTACCTTACATCTTTATTCAGCCTGGTAAACTTTCCTTTGGTTTTTCTCTTGAAGGGTTGGAATCCGCTCTTAGGCTTGTCTTAAGAGTAGTTACCTCTATATCTTATATAAATATTTTGCTACTTACTACATATTGGACAGATATTTTTGCAGGGCTTAGAGCCTTAAAAGTTCCTGCCCCTATAATCTCTATTCTTGCCATGACATATAGATACATATTTTTATTATTGGAGATTGCGGAGAATATTTTCTTAGCCAAAAAAAGCAGAACCATAAAAATAGACTCTTTAAGAAGGGAGCAAGGCTGGATAGGAAGTAGCATAGGAATATTGGGAATAAAAACCCAAGAGCTTACAAAAGAGGTATATCAAGGAATGATATCCAGAGGAATTAATAAGGATATAAATTTCTTTTATAATAAAAAATTGAGAAGGCGTGACATAGTCTATCTTGCTTTTATGTTCCTTTTCCTTTTAGCTATTATTATCATAGACTGGAGGATGAAGCTTTAGATGGAGATCTTTAGAGTAGAAAATGTATGGTACTACTATTTGGATCATAGACCAGCCCTCTCCTCTATAAATCTTAGAATAAATAAAGGGGAGAGGGTATGTCTTTTGGGACCTAATGGGGCAGGAAAAACTACCCTTTTAAAGATCTTAGATGGACTATTATATCCAAAAGAGGGAAAGGTTTTTGCATTTTCCAAGGAGATAAGGGAAGAAACCTTCAATGATAAGGAATTCAATAAGTTTTTTAGAAAGAATGTGGTTATGCTTTTTCAAAATGTAGACGCTCAGCTTTTTTCTCCCACAGTAAGGGATGAGATTGCCTTTGGGCTTATTCAGCTTGACTTCTCCTTAGAGGAGATAGAGGAAAAAGTAAGGAAGATAAGTGAGTTTTTCAATATTTCTCATCTTTTGGATAGATCCCCCTTTCAGTTAAGTGAAGGGGAAAAGAAAAAAGTAGCCCTTGCCTCTCTATTAGTTATAGAGCCTGAGGTAATTTTGTTAGATGAGCCTACAAATGGATTGGATCCAAGAAGTGCCAGAGATCTTATAAATCTTATAAAGAGGTTGCAAGAGGAAGGAAAAACCTTTGTAATTTCTACCCATGATCTAAAATTAGTAGAAGAACTGGCTGAAAAAATATATGTATTGGGGGAAGATAAGAGGCTTATTAGAGAGGGAGGAAAAGAGATTTTAAAAGATAAAGAGTTTTTAGCTAATGCCAACTTAATTTAGCTTGCCAAATCTTTTTCTTCCTTATTCCAATACTTAAATTGTGACATAAACATGGAGTAGTATATACCTTTCTTGTTCATGAGTTCTTCATGAGTTCCCATTTCTACTATTTTGCCATCCTCTACCACCATTATTCTATCTACATTTTGTACTGTTGAAAGCCTATGGGCTATAATAAAGGCAGTTCTTCCCTCAAGCAGTTTATTAATACCCCTTTGTAGTATCCTTTCTGTTTGGGTATCAACGCTTGCTGTCGCCTCATCTAATATGAGGATTTTGGGATCCGCTATTAAAGTTCTTGCCAAAGAAACCAATTGTCTTTGTCCAGTAGAAAGTCTAATTCCTCTCTCTTTAATATCTGTGTAGTATCCCTTTTCTAAAGAGGATATAAAGGAGTGAGCATAAACCCATTGGCATATCTCTATTATTTCCTCGTCTGTGGCATCAAGCTTTCCATATTTAATATTATCCATAATGGTTCCTGAGAAAAGGAAGGTGTCTTGAAGCATAACTCCTATTTGCTTTCTCAAACTCTCAAGCTTAATATTTTTTATATTAACTCCATCTATTAGTACCTCTCCTTCATCCACATCATAAAACCTACAGATTAGGTTTATAATGGTAGTTTTTCCAGCACCGGTATGTCCCACTAAGGCAATTTTTTCTCCTGCCTTTACCTTAAAACTAACGTTATCAAGCACCTTTCTTTTTCCATCATAGGAAAAGGAGACATTTCTAAATTCCACATCTCCCTTAATATCAAGATCTATAGCATCTTCTCTCTCTTCAATAGCAGGCTTTATATCTAAAATCTCAAAAATTCTTTCCGCACTTGCCATGCTTGTAAGAAGAGTATTATAGAGATTGCTAAGGTTCATTATAGGTCTCCAAAAGATATAGATGTAGCTGGATATAGCAACAAGAAGACCTAAGGTTATCTCTCCTCTTGCTATCATCTTCACTCCAAAATAATAGGTGATAAGGGTGCCTAATCCCCAAGAAAACTCCACCATAGGCCAGAACAAATCATTTATCCTTACCGCTCTAATAAAAGCATTTCTTACCTCCCAAGCCAAATCCTTAAAAATATTTCCTCTATAATTTTCTGCAGTAAAGTATTTTACAACCCTTATCCCTTGAAAGTTTTCGTGGGTAAAGGCATTTAAATTGGAAAGTTTTTTTCTAACTTCCTGCCATCTTCTTCTTGATATAGTTTGAATGGAAAAGAGAACAAGGGCAGTAAAGGGAAGAGGGGATAAGGTAAATAAAGCAAGCTTAAAGTTTAAAGAAAGCATTATTGCCATTGCGGAAATAACTAATACTGTATCAGGGATAAGATTAGTTATGCTCATATTAAACAGATTGCTTAGAGAGTTAACATCCCCTATAATTCTTGCCAATATTTTACCAACAGGTCTTTCATCGAAAAAGGATAGGGAAAGCTTCTGTATATGACTATATAAATCCTGTCTTATATTCAATAGTACCTTATTTGTTATATCCGCCATCTTTATTATTCTCTTCTTAGCGGAAAGAGCGGAGATAAAGTTTAGTATAAGTATTAAAAGACCAATAGTAAAAAGCCCCTTCAGATCCTTATTCTTTATATACCTATCTATGGTTATTTTTAAAAAGTATGGGTTTATAAGGTCTACAACCATTACTATAGCTATAAAGAAAAGGACTATGAAAATATCCTTTTTAAAGGGCTTAAGATACTTAAAAAGTCTTCTTATTATCTCTATATTAACCTTTTCCTCTAACTTCTCATCTTCCCTTACGCTATAAGGCATTAAACCATCTCCTCTTCAAAATCTAAAATATATTTTCCATACTGCTCCTGATAAGTCTCATAATATTTTCCTCTAAGAGATAATAGCTCCTCATGGGTACCTCTCTCCACTATCTCCCCTTTTTCCAATACAATAATCTCATCCGCATTTTTCACTGCAGAAACCCTATGAGTAATAATAATCTTCGTAATATTCTTGTAA
Organism: Dictyoglomus sp. NZ13-RE01; assembly: GCA_002878375.1. Taxonomy (NCBI): domain Bacteria; kingdom Pseudomonadati; phylum Dictyoglomota; class Dictyoglomia; order Dictyoglomales; family Dictyoglomaceae; genus Dictyoglomus; species Dictyoglomus sp. NZ13-RE01. The sequence goes on along the minus strand of NIRF01000007.1, from coordinate 48,915 downwards.
TTCTCTAAGGCTTTTTGTACATAATACTCTGTCTCCATATCTAAAGAGGAAGTAATATCATCTAATATTAATATCTTTGCTTTTCTTAATAGGGCTCTTGCAATGGAAAGCCTTTGTTTTTGTCCTCCTGAAAGTCCAATACCCCTCTCCCCAATGATAGTTTCCAATTTTTCAGGAAGCCTTATTACAAAATTGTATGCCCTTGCTGACTTAAGCACATTGATTATCTCTTCTTCCTTTGCATCTTCTCCTAATTTTAGATTTTCAAGGACCGTATCAGAGAATAGAAAAACATCCTGAGGAACATAAGCTATATGTCTTCTTAAAAACTCCACATCAATATTCTTTATATCCACACCATCTATTAAAATATCTCCTTCCCAATTATCATAGTATCTTCCAATTAAGTTTACTAAGGTGGTTTTGCCAGCACCTGTGGTTCCCATGATACCTAAGGTTTTTCCTTCCTTTAGCTCAAAACTAATGTTTTTAAGAACATACTCATCATTATACTTGAAGGACACATTCCTAAAGGTAATATTCCCTCTTATTTCTTTTAAGGTAACAGGAGTTCCTAAAAATCTCTTTTCAGGAGGCTCCTTAAAGAACCTATTTATCTTTTTTATGGATGCTACGCATTGAGAAAGCATATTTACAAGCCAACCACCCAATCTCATGGGCCAAACCAGCATAGAGACATAACTACTAAAGGCAACCAAGGTACCAATGGACATATTTCCCCTTATTACATAAAGTCCTCCAATAGTTATAGCTAAAGCCACAGAAATATTTGTAAGAAAGTCCATCCACGGATTATATCTGGCAAAAGTCTTTGCTTGTTTAACGTTCAATGAATAATTCCTAAAATTCTCCTTAAAGAACTTCTCTACTTCAAATTTTTCCCTACCAAAGGACTTTACTACTCTAATTCCTGCAATATTCTCCTGAGCGGTAGTATTCATTCTCACTCCTTGATCAGAGATCTCCCCATAGATCTCATCTATTGATCTTTCTAATTTATAAGCGAGGTAGCCAATGACAGGCATAAGAAAGATGACAAAAAGAGTCAACTGCCAGTTAATTCTAAAAAGAATTGCACTGGCAATAACAAAATAAAAAACCTGTTCCACAAAAAACATAAGTCCAAAACCAAAAGTAAACCATATATTATCAATATCTTCTTTAATTCTGGACATAAGTTCTCCTGTATTTATCCCATCAAAAAACCTAAAAGGAAAGGTTTGAATATGACGGAAAAGCTCTATTCTTATCTCAGTGGCTAATGCGGACCCTCCAAGGTCCATAAAATACTCCTTAGCATATCCAAGAATGACCCTTGAAATAGTTATTAGTAAGAGAAAGAGTAAAAGTCTATTCAGCTCTTCCATCCTATTTGCCATAATAACCTTATCTATAATCTCCTGAATAATCTTAGGATTAAACATATCTAAGGAAAGGGCAATGATAGAAGAGAGAATAGAAAGGATAAAAAATATTAGATTTTTCCTAATAGCTCTTTTAAAGTAATCCATAATCCTCTAAATTCTTCTTGGATCTTTAACTTTCCTAACAAGAATATATAAACTAATTAATGTAATTACAAGGGATATTAAGAATAGATTTTCATATCCCATGGAATCTGCAATCTTTCCCGCAAGAAGAGGGGAAAGGAAAGAGAAAGGTGAAATAGCCACATTAAGTACCCCTATATATAGCTCTTTTCTCTCCCTTGGTGAAAGATCCAATGTTATAGCGGAGTCTCCGACCATTCCTACACTATTAATTATTCCAATTAATATATAAACAATATAGATATTAGAGGGGTTTTTAGATAAAAGGAGAAAGGATAGAGCAAGAATATTTAAGATCTTTCCTAAGGAGAGGATTATTTTATGTCCCCATCTATCTCCTAAAGGACCTAAGAAGAAGGAAGATATACCTTGGGATATAAGGAAAAGACCTGTGAAGTCAGCAGCAATCTTATCTGGAATAGAAAACCTATCTATAGCATATACCACAATAAAGGAAGAATAACCCCATGCAAGGGCAGAAAGAATTCTATAAACAATATAACTTCTAAAATTCTCATCCCTTATGACAAATTTTATCCCCTTAATATATTCAGAGAATCTTACATCGTCTTTTGCTTCTTTATCGGGCTCCTCTCGAGTTAGGGCTAAGAAAATAAAGGATATTAAGAGGGCGATGCTTGCACAAAGAAATGAATACCCAAAGTTCTTAGGGAAGGGATAAGAGGATAAAAAATAACGAGCAAGATAAGCTCCTCCTACTCCCATAAGAGCACCTATTCCATTTCCTACCGCAAAAAAAGTTCCCCTCTTACTTGGATGAATCACCTTCTCAATCATGCTCATCCATGGTGGACCCAAAAATCCCATGGAAAAAGTTGCAATGCCAAGCATTAAAAGGGCAAGATAAAGAGCAAGCTTAGGACTGTATGGTACAACAAAGAAGGAAATAAGAGCCATAAAAAAGTAAGGAAGCCTTTCTCCTAACGTAAATTTCAAAACTACATCTAATTTTTTAGGAGTTTTCTCGGCATATTTTGCTCCAAGAATTGCAGGAATTCCCCATCCTAAGTTTGCAATAGCAGGAATAAGCCCTATCTCAAGATTACCAGCTCCCAAATTTTTGGCAAAAAGAGGAAAGAGCGTAAGGATAGACCCAAAGGTCATCCCTAAGCTAAAAAAAGCAAAATCTATACTATCAACAATAAAGTTCCAGCGATAATCTCTTTCTCTTAAAGGCATACAGAGAATATATTATCAGATAAAACCTTTAAGTCAAGCAAAGGGGATGAAAGAAAAAATTAAATATTTAGTTTTTCAAAAACCATTCTATTCTTGGATCCTCTGCTATTTTTTTATTCCAGCGGAACCTAAAGGTAGTTTCAGTTTGATTTCCTAATTCCTTAACAACATCAACCCCTCCCTTGCTGCAATATAACATTTAATAAAATACTGCGCCAATTCAATTTTTTCTCTTTCTGTTTCGTTTAGATTACAAAGCCAATCTTTAGAAGGTTCACTCATTTTTTCCCTCCTGTTTTTCTCAGTATTTTACTTAAGCACTAATAGTAATATACCATTTTTTCAACCTTTTTACGATTGTTTTATCTTCTCCCCTTTACAAAAATAGTGGTTTTTACTATACTAAGATAAGAAAATTGAATATTTGGGGCCAGGAGAAGATTGGAGAAAGGCCTTACTTATTCCTGTAAAAAGGGAGTAAGTAAGGCTTTTTAATTTTATGGGAGGTGTTTTTTAAATGAAATATGTGCTTGCCCTTGATCAAGGAACAACAAGTTCCAGAGCAATAGTTTTTGATCATGAGGGTAGGGTAGTATCCGTAGCCCAGCAGGAGTTTACTCAGATTTACCCAAAACCTGGCTGGGTAGAGCATGATCCCATGGAAATTTTGAGCTCCCAAATAAATGTTGCAAGACAAGCTATAGAAAAGGCAAAGATAGAGCCAAAGGACATTGTTGCCATAGGCATTACAAACCAGAGAGAAACTACTGTAGTATGGGAAAAGGCTACAGGAAAACCAGTATATAATGCTATTGTTTGGCAGTGTAGAAGAACTGCACCTATCTGTGATGAATTGAAGAATCAGGGGCTTTCAGAAACCATAAGGGAAAAGACAGGACTTGTTATAGATGCCTATTTTTCAGGCACAAAATTAAAATGGATTTTGGATAATGTGGAGGGGGTAAGAGAGAAGGCAGAAAAAGGAGAGGTAATCTTTGGCACTATTGATACATGGCTCATTTGGAATCTTACAAAGGGAAAAGTTCATGTAACGGATTATTCTAATGCATCAAGAACTATGCTCTTTAATATTCATAAATTAGATTGGGATGACGATATCCTAAGGATACTTAATATACCTAAGGTTATGTTACCAGAGCCAAAACCATCAAGCTTCATCTATGGATATACTGATAAGGAGATATTTGGTGTAGAAATACCTATAGCAGGGGATGCAGGAGATCAGCAGTCCGCCTTATTTGGTCAGGCGTGTTACAAACCTGGAATGGTAAAAAACACTTATGGTACTGGCTGTTTTATGCTATTAAATACAGGAGAAAAAGCTTTTCCATCAAAATCTGGACTTTTAACCACTATTGCATGGGGAATTAATGGTAAAGTGGAATATGCCCTTGAGGGAAGCATATTTATCACTGGTGCAGCTGTTCAGTGGCTGAGAGATGGTCTTAAAATTATTCAAAGCGCCAGTGAAACAGAAACTCTTGCCCTTAAAGTACCAAACTCCGGTGGTGTATATGTGGTACCTGCCTTTGTAGGGCTTGGTGCACCTTACTGGGACATGTATGCAAGAGGATTAATTATTGGGATAACAAGGGGAACTACAAGAGAGCATATTGTAAGGGCAACCTTAGAGTCTATCGCATACCAAACCAGGGATGTTTTGGAGGCAATGAAAGAAGACAGTAATATTGAGCTAAGATCTCTTCGTGTAGATGGAGGTGCGGTAGTAAATAATTTCCTCATGCAGTTTCAGGCGGATATTCTTGGGGTACCAGTGGAAAGACCTGTTGTGAATGAGACTACAGCTTTAGGAGCTGCTTATTTGGCAGGACTTGCAGTAGGTTATTGGAAGGATCAAAAAGAAATTGAGGATTTGTGGCAGATGGACAAAAGATTTACTCCTCAAATGTCTCCTGAGGAGAGAGAAAAACTCTATAAAGGTTGGAAAAAGGCAGTACAAAGAGCTCTTAACTGGGAAGAATAATTAGCTTCTTGTGTGGTAAGGAGAATTTGGAGAAGAAAGCCACACGGTGGTTCGTGTGGCTTTTTATTTTATAAAAAGGGAGGATTGGAAAGATGAAGGTGATAGTAATAGGAGGAGGAATAACAGGTGCATTTATTGCAAGAGAGCTATCAAAATATGATTTAGATATTACTTTGATAGAAAAGAATTTAGATGTTGCCTGGGGAACTACCAAGGCGAACTCTGCTATTTTGCATGCAGGATATGACGATCATCCAGGCACATTAAGAGCAAAACTTTGTGCCAAGGGAAATGAGCTCCATTTTAAACTCTCCCAAGAGCTGGAATACGATGTAAAAAGAATTGGCTCTCTTGTTGTTGCCTTTAATGAAGATGAATTAAAGGTTTTGGAAGAGCTTTTAGAAAGGGGAAAGAAAAATAATGTGCCAGGACTTGAAATATTAAAAGGGGAGGAGATCTTTGAGAAAGAGTCAAATTTAAATAGGGAGGTAAAGTATGCTTTGTGGGCACCTACAGCAGGGATTATAGAGCCTTGGGGGGCTGTGATCTCAGCTATTGAAAATGCAGTAACAAATGGGTTAAAGCTTGTACTTGGAGAAAAAGTAATTGATTTTGAGAAAAAGAATGGAAAGATCTCAAAAGTAATTACTAATAAAAACTATTACGAGGCGGACTTAGTCATTAATTCCGCAGGCTTATACGGAGATGAGATAGCAAAGATAGCAGGAACAGAATTTGTACCTATTCATCCAAGAAGGGGAGAGTATATACTTTTGGATAAAAAGATAGGTGGTATTGTAAAATCCATTATATTCCCCACACCAACTCCAAAATCTAAAGGAATATTAGTACTTCCTACCATTGATGGAGGAGTCCTTTTAGGACCTACTGCAGAGGACCTTCCTGAAGATCAAAAGGAAAACACTTCTACATCCCAAGAAGGATTAAAAAAGGTAATAGAGGACACCAGAAGATTAGTTCCATCTCTTGATATATCCTATGCAATAAAAACTTTTGCAGGGCTTCGTGCAGAAACCCCTAATAAAGATTTCTTTATAAAAGAAAGTGAATCTGTTCCAAACTTTATCAATGTGATTGGAATAAGATCTCCAGGACTTACAGCAGCTCCAGCCATTGCAGAATACGTGGTAGAGATCATTCAGGAAAAACTAAAGATCAATTTGGTAAGGAAAAAAGATTTTATTGCAAAGAGGGAAAGGATTAAAAAATATTCAGAGCTTTCCTTGGAAGAATGGAATGAGGAGATTAAAAAGGATCCTTTGTGTGGAAAAATTGTATGTTACTGCAATATGGTAACTGAAAGGGAGATAGTTGAGGCTATAAAAAGAGGAGCAACCACATTGGATGGAGTCAAGTTTAGAACGCGTGCTTCCTTTGGAAGATGCCAGGGAAATTTCTGTGGACCAAGAATCTTAGAAATTTTAGCGAGAGAGCTTAATAAGGATATCTCTGAGATAGTTACAAATTCTGAGGAATCTTGGATTTTGAATGGGAGGGTAAGATCATGAAAACAGACATTGTAGTAATAGGTGGAGGAGCTGCAGGTCTTGGTGCAATCCTTTCTGCTTATAAAGAGGGGGTAGATGCAGTCCTTATAGAAAGGGATGAGAGGATAGGTGGAATTTTAAACCAATGTATCCATAATGGTTTTGGACTGCATTACTTCAAACAGGAATTAACAGGTCCTGAATATGCAGAAATCTTTATTGACATGTTAAAAAATACAAGTATAAAGGTACTATCAAACTCATTCCTTCACTCCATAGATGAGAAAAACAAAAAAATATATCTTATTACCCCTGAAGGAGTAAAAACTATTGAGACAAAAACCATAGTTATGGCAACAGGAGCAAGGGAAAGACCCTTTGGAAGCCTTTTTATACCTGGAAAAAGACTTTCCGGCATATTTACTGCAGGAGTTGCCCAAAGATATATAAATATCCAAAACATACTTCCAGGAAAAAGAGCACTAATTTTAGGCTCAGGAGATATAGGACTTATTATGGCAAGAAGACTTACCTTAGAAGGGGTAGAAGTAGTAGGAGTTGTAGAAAGACTGCCCTATCCAGGAGGACTTCTAAGAAATGTGGTACAGTGTCTTGAAGACTACAATATACCTCTATATTTATCATCAACAGTGGTAGAGGTAAGAGGAAATGGAAGATTGGAAGAAGTAGTAGTGGCAAAAGTGGATGAAAACTTTAAGCCCATACCAGGCACTGAAAAATCCTTCCATGTAGACACATTAATCTTATCAGTTGGACTAATTCCTAATATTGAGCTTATTGAGGATTTTGTAGAGATAGATAAGACAAGCAAGGGATTTTCAGTATCAAACTTAGGACAAACATCCTTAGACTTTATTTTTGCAGCTGGAAACTGCACTATAATTTACGATCTTGTGGACTACGTTACCATAGAAGGAGAAAAGGCAGGAAAATATGCAAGCCTCTATGTAAAAGGAGAAAAGTTCCCCCCAAAAATTCCTATTAAAAAAGGGAAAAATATAGGGATTTTGTTCCCCAATTACTATACACCCATAGAAGATTTGACCTTATACATTAGAGTAAGAAGACCAATGGAAAGAGGTCTTTTAAAGGTAGGAACATATGAAAAAGATTATAAAGATCTTATTCCCAGTGAAATATTAAGGGTAAAAATTCCTGAAAGATATATGGAAAATCTAAAAGAAATAGAGGTTTCTATAGAGGAGGCGTGAAAGCTATGATTAAAAAATTTGTTTGTGTGCAATGTCCCTTAGGATGTAAGCTAACTGTGGAGCTAAATGGAAATGAAATAGTAAAAATAGAAGGGAATAGATGTAAAAGAGGAATTGAGTATGCAGAAGATGAGATAAAAGATCCAAAAAGGGTTCTTACCACAAGCATAAAAGTTATTGGAGGAAATCTTCCTTTGGTATCAGTAAGAACTGATAAACCAATACCTAAAAGATATATAAAGGAGATTATGGAGATTATAAAAGAAAAAGAAGTTAAAGCACCTGTAAAAAGGGGAGATGTAATAATTCAAAATATTATGAATACAGGAGCCAACATAATTGCCACAAGGAGTGTGGAAAAATTGTAAAAAACTGGAAGATTCTGCTCAGCTCTCTTTTTGCATTTTATAAATCTCTATCACAATCAAATTATGTAGTCTTGGTCTAAATTCTATCATATTCTCTAAATTGTTTTCTTCAGGAGGAGTTATACTTCTATCGGCAAGAGCTATAACTTTCCTTGATATATGGGTCCTATTGGAAAGAAAAATAATAATCAAATTTTTAAGAGGATCGATCCAAAGACTTGTTCCAGTATATCCTGTATGTCCAAAGCTCCTCTCACTGAAAAGATCTCCGCAAGAAGAGGATATGCTTTTAATCATCCAGCCTAACCCTCTCTTTTCGTCTTTAAAGGATACATGCTCTTTTGTAAAAAGTTCAATGGTATAAGGAGAAAATATCATATAATCTTTGTTTATCAAGGATCTTGCATATTTATATAAATCTTCTGCAGTAGAAAAAAGACCTGCGTTTCCACTTATTCCTCCCTGATAATAAGCAAGTTCATCATCAGGCTCTCCTCTTAGTAACTTCCCATCTCTTTCGCAGGTTGGTGCAACTCTTTCCTTATCCCTTGGAAGAAATCCTGTATCTTTCATATCTAATGGCTCAAAGATATTTTCTTTTAAAAATTTATCAAAAGAGATTCCCGTTATCTTTTCCACAATATATCTTAGAAAGATAAAATTCAAACATGAATATACTAAGTTTTCTCCTGGATTATAAGAAAGTTCTGTCTTTAAAAGTTCTTCTTTTAACTCTTCAGAATTTTTTGCATATTTCCAAGCGTTAGAATAAGGAGGAAGCCCCGATGTATGGGTAAGAAGATGAAATATTTTTACTTTTTCCTTTTCTCCTTTTGAAAATTCTTTTAAAAATTTCCCTACAGAATCCCAAAGCCTTATCTCTCCTTCTTCTAAGAGCTTCATTACTGCAGGGGTTGTCCCTACAACCTTTGTAAGGCTTGCAAGATCATAAATAGTATCCTCAGAATTCCTCTCTTTTTCAGGAAATATTGCTTTATACCCATAAGCTTTTTTATATAAAATCTCTTTGTCATTTCCTACTAATAAAACTCCTCCAGGAAAAGTTTTATTCTCTATATATTTTTCTATGAGGCGATCAACTTTTTCCATAGATTCCTCCTAATATAACAAAATATCTAATATAAAATCTTTAAAAGCCTCTTCTTCTTTTTTCCATCGTTCATATATTTCCTGCCAGCCTCTACCCTCTATTAGGTCTCTTTTTGTTTCCTCATCCCCAATTAAATAATCTATTCTTTCCACCTCATTATACTTCACAAACTGGATTTTATCTGGAAAATACTTAAAAATAATTTTCAAAAGAGATAAAGCTACTCTTATAAAGTCTGCTTTAAAGTTTAATGGGAAGAATTCTAATCCTCTACAAATCTCCCCTTTATATTTAGAAAATTCCGGAATAAAATATCTCTTCCTAAAGGCAATATCAGAAAAGTTCTCTTTGGAAAGTTCTTCATATAAAATATCTTCATCAAGCCAAGGAGCCCCAATATACTCAAAAGGCTTTGTTGTTCCTCTTCCCTCAGAAACATTTACTGCTTCAAAAAAGCACATCCCTGCGTAACATATAGTTGAGCTAAAGGTTGGGAGGTTAGGCGAAGGAACATTCCATAAAAGTTCTGTCTCAGGATAAAACATATTTCTTTTCCAATTCTCCATTTTTATAACTTTCAAATCTACATCTAAATTTTTCAATTTTTTAAAATAAAGGGCAAGCTCTCCAATAGTAAGTCCATATCTTATGGGAAGAAAGTAGCCTCCTACGAAGGAGTTTAAATTTTCCCTTATTCTTGGACCTATTATTATTTCTCCTGAAAGAGGATTAGGTCTATCAAGAACAATATATGGAATATTAAATTCAGAGGCTGTTTCTAAGGTATAAGCTAATGTATATATAAAGGTGTAAAATCTTAACCCTACATCCTGAATATCATAAACCAAGATGTCTATATCTTCCAAGTCCTCTTCTTTTGGCTTTAATTTTTTCCCATAAAGACTTACTATTTTTATTCCATATTTTGGATGATGAGAATTTTCTATGGAAAGTCCATCCGCTATTCCAAAAAGTCCATGTTCAGGAGTAAATATCTTTTGAATTTTTATTCCCTCTTTTATCATTAGATCAACGTTACTTTTCAGATCAGAAGATACTCCTGAATAGTTTGTAATTAGTCCTATCCTTTTCCCCTTTAAAATTTCAAAATTGTTCCTTCTTAAAACATCAACTCCTAAAATAGTTTTCATATTTCTCCTCTCCAGGAAGATAAATTTTAAAGGTTGTTCCTTTACCTATCTCACTTTCTACATCAACAAATCCCCCATGCTCCTTTACCACAGAATATAATATGAAAAGACCAAGTCCTGTTCCCTCTTTTTTGTAGTAAAGAAAGGATCAAAGATTTTATTCATAATATCCTTGGGTATACCTACACCAGTATCAGAAACAGTTATCAAAACGTAGAAACCAGGTTTTGCATTAGGAATCCATCTTGTAAAATCTTCATCAAGATGGATATTTTTTGCGGAGATTTCTAAAACTCCACCATTTGGCATAGCATCTCTTGCATTTACACAAAGATTCATGAGGACCTGATGGATCTTTGTAGCATCTCCCATTATGGGATATAAGTCCTCTGAAACTTCTACTTTAATGTCAATATTTTTTGGGAATGTCTCTCTCAATAGCCTTTCTATCTCTCTAATTATGTCTTTTACTTGAATAAGCTCTATTTTTCCACCTTCACTTCTTACAATAGATAATATTTGATTGCTAAGATTTATTCCCCTTTTTAAAGTCTCTTCCATCATATTAATAGTATCCAAAATACTTTCATCACTAATCTTTGTTTTAAGAATTTGAAGCCCCATAGATATAGGTGATAGGATATTTTTAAATCATGAGCTATACTTCCTGCCAAAATACCAATACTTTCTAACTTTTGTGCTCTAATAAGTTGGTTTTCTAACAATTTTCTTTTTGTAATATCTGTGTTTATGACCATTATCTTAGTAGGCTTTCCTTCTTTATCCCTCACTAATACCCATCTATTTCCCACAATAATATCTTTCCCATCTTTATTTTTTTGTTCTACCTCTCCCATCCATTCCCCCTCTCTTAATACCTTCTCTTTTATCTTTTCATGTAAAGAAATATCTTTAAAATGAAATTCAGTAACTTTCTTTCCTAAGACTTCTTCTTTCTTCCATCCATATAGTCTTTCTGCTCCTTTATTCCAAAAAAGAATTCTATCCTCAAGATCTTTGACTATAATTGCGTCTGTTGCCCAATCAAGAAGATCCGCTTGTTCCTTTACAACATCCCTCTCTAAAATCTCTTCTAACAGAAGATGAGCCTTATACTCCCTTGAAAGTAATTTATAAAGAATTAATCCAGTAATTATTACAAAAAAGCATCCTTTATATGTTTGGACCTTTAAAGCAATGTCAGGATTGGGAAAGAGAATATCTAAGAGTCTATCAGAGAATAAAATCCAAAGTATACTAAATAAAATATAAAAAAGAGTAATACGTATAGGAGCTTTTTTTAATATCTTCTCCTTCATTTCCCCACCTTCAAATTATTTTTACCCTATTTATTTTACCATAGTAAATCCAAAATTTTTATTATAAAATAAAAATATGGGGAAAAATTATATATCAAAATCTCTATTAATACATAATTTAATAGCTACTAGCTTAATATTCCTACTTATATTTATTTTGGGATATTCCTATGCCACTCACTTTTTGTTAGAACTTCTCTCCATATTTATTTCAATCCTCATATTCATTGTACTCATCTCCATTCCAAACACTGAAAGAACACCATTTTTACAAATTCTTGGAATAACATTTCTCTCCTCTGCCATATTAGACGTGCCTCATACTTTATATTATCCAGGTTTCCCTGAAATAAGCAATACTTCCTTAGCGGTAACTTATTGGATGCTTGCAAGATTTATACAAAGCATAGGAATGTTTATAGCTATTTTCTATATGAAATCTCCAAAAATTTCAGATAGAGTTAAACGTATATCTTATCTTCTCCCTCCTTTTTCTATGCTTTTAATATTTATACCAAGGTATCTTCCTACAAATCTTTTTTATTCAGAAAACATAGGAACAACTCCTTTAAAAAGCCAATTAGAAATTTTTTATTCCTTATTATTTTTCGTCTTTGCCATTATGAATAGAAAAAATCCATATCTATTTCTTGGAGGCTTATCTTTTTCTTTCAGTGAACTGTCCTTTATTAAGTATTTATCTCCTTTTGAATGGACTTTGTGGATGGGGCATACTCTTAAAATAATAGGGGTCTTCAATATCGCCTTTTTCACCTTAGTAAATTTTGTTTATAATCCTCTAAAGGAATATAGAATTCTGAGTGAAGAATATAAAAGGGAAGGATCAAAACTTTCCGAGAGTATTTCAAATATTATAAATACTCAGGAAAAAATTCTAAATACTCTTCATCTTGCCTTAGACTGTAAGGATACAGAAGAGATAAATAGGTTACTAGTGGAATTTTTCGAAAAGGAGAAAATTCCAGTAGCAGTATTTTATGATAAAAATCTTGTCTATAAAAATCCATCTTCCCTCCCTGAAAAGATTGAAGATTATAATTTAGAAGTATTTGATAAGATAGAAAAAGAAGGTGTGACGGTAATAATTAAAAGGGAAGATGAATCTACTTTTCAACTTTATAAAATTTTTATTCTTTCACTATTTTCTATATACTCCAATTTAAGATACACACAAATTCTTAAAGAAATGGGAAGAAAAAGAGAATCATTTATTAAGAAGACATCCCATGAGTTTAGGAATCCTTTATGTGTTATCTCAGGATATATTCAACTTTTGAAAGCTGGATATTATGAAGAATTTCCCAGTAGATTAAAGGAAATCATTAATGAGATGGATATTTCTACAAAGAGGATCTCAGAGCTTGTAGATAAACTTTTAAAGGTAGGTGATGGGGATGGAAAAAATTCTCATATCCTAATATAAAAACCTCATCATCCTTTGGAGGGAAGAATTGTATGCATAGCGGATGCTATTGATGCTATGCTATCAAAAAGACCATATAAGGATCCATTACCAGAAGATAAAGTAAGAGAAGAACTTTTAAGATGCAAAGGAACTCACTTTGATCCCCTTTTAGTAGATATAACTTTGGAAATATGTGATAAAATATTGAAAATAAGAGAGGAATAAGAGAGGAGTGAAATTGTGAGGATTGCAGTTCTTGTTAAACAGGTTCCGGCAACAGATAAAGTAAAAATGGATGAAGAAACAGGAACTATGAAAAGGGAAGAGGTAGAGGCAGTTATAAACCCTTTAGATTTATATGCCATAGAAGCAAGCTTGCAGGTTAAAGAAAAAGTAAAAGAAGAGACAGAAATTGTAGTTGTTTCCATGGGACCTCCAAAGGCAAAAGAAGCAATAAAAGAGGCAATTTCTATGGGATGTGATAAAGGATACCTTCTCTCAGATAAAGCTTTTGCAGGCGCAGATACTTGGGCAACATCTTATACTCTTTCAAGTTTTATAAAAAAATTGGGAAATTTTTCTATCATCTTTACAGGTGAAAGGGCAACTGATGGAGAAACAGGACAGGTAGGACCAAGCCTTGCCGCTCAATTAGATCTTCCAGTATTAACCTATGTAAGCAAAATTATTGAAATAGGAAAGGATTATATTATTGTAGAGAGAGAAATAGAAGAAGGAAAGGAATTGGTCTTATCTTCATTGCCCTGCGTAATCTCAGTGATAAAAGCAATCTCAGAGCCAAGACTTCCCACATTGGCTGGTAAAATAAAAGCAAGAGAAACAGATATTCCAATAATAAGCCTTAAAGATTTAGAACTTTCAGAAAAAGAAGTGGGACTTTTAGGATCTCCTACAAGGGTAGTGAAAATATTCTATCCAAAGCTTTCAAGGCAAGGGATAAAGATTAAAGAAAAGGACCCTGAAAAGGCTGTAGATATTATTATAAAATTCTTGGAAGAGAGAGGGATTTTATGAGAGATATATTTATAATCTCAGAAGTGAGAGAAGATAAAATTCATCCTGTAACCTACGAGTTGTTGGCTTGGGGAAGAGATCTTGCAGACAAATTAAAGGGTACTCTTTCCGCTTTAGTTTTAGGAAACAATTTGGAGGATCAATTAAACGAAATAATCTTCCATGGTGCAGATAAAGTGGAATTTTTTAAAAACAAAGAATTGGAAATTTTCAATGTAGAGAATTATGCCAAAGTTCTAATTCCTTTTATAAAAAAGAGAAATCCTGAAACTATTTTAGCAAGTGCTACCACTCAGGGAAGAACCCTAATGCCTTATCTTGCAGGAAAATTAAAAACAGGACTTACTGCGGACTGCACCCATTTAGATATAGAGGAAGGTACAGGACTTCTTCTCCAGACAAGACCTGCTATTGGGGGAAATGTTCTTGCCACTATAAAAACTCCAGAACATAAACCTCAAATGGCAACTGTTAGACCTAAAGGAAAAAAGCCTCTTCCAAGGGATGAAAAAAGAAAAGGAGAGATAACTATCCATAATATCAATGATGAATTTTCGCCAAGAGCTAAGAGAATAGATTTCAAAAAAAGGGAAGAGGAGATTTCTCTAAGTGAGGCTGAAATTATTATTTCTGGAGGAAAGGGGTTAAAAAATCCTCAAAATTTTTCTCTTCTATTTGACATTGCTCATCTTTTGGGGGGGACGGTAGGTGCTTCCCGCTCAGTAGTAGATATGGGATGGATAGAATATTCTCATCAGGTAGGATTAAGTGGAAAAACAGTAAATCCTAAAGTTTATATCGCAGTAGGAATATCAGGAGCTGTCCAGCATCTTGCAGGAATGATAAATTCTGAGAATATCATTGCCATAAATAAAGATCCTGATGCTCCCATATTTCAAGTATCAGATTTAGGAATTGTAGGGGATGCCTTGGAAATTCTCCCCATTTTAAAGAAAAAATTAGAGGAGAGGAAAGGGAATGTTTAAAAAGGTAGATGAGAGAATTATTGATGAACTTATAAATATCTGTGGAGATAATGATGTTTTAATAAATTATGAAGACTTGGAAAGATATGCTCAGGATGAGTCAGGAAAGTTTTATGCTCATCTTCCTGAGGTAGTAGTGAGACCCGAATCTACCGAAGAAATTTCAAGAATATTAAAGCTTGCCAACGAAAATATTATTCCTGTAACTCCAAGGGGAGCAGGAAGCGGTTTGGCTGGTGGTGCAATACCTCTATATGGTGGAATTTTAATATCTCTTGAAAAGATGAATCAAATATTAGAGATAGATAAAATAAATCTCACCGCTACTTCTGAGCCAGGAGTGGTGACCAATGACCTCTGCAGAAAAGTAGCAGAAGAAGGATTATTTTATCCTGGATATCCTATGAGTGTAGAAACAAGCTTTTTAGGAGGAAATGTTGCTACGAATGCTGGAGGAAGTAAAGTAATAAAATATGGGAATACAGGGCATCATATACTTGGGCTCGAGGTGGTTCTTCCATCAGGAGAAATAATAAATGTTGGAGGAAAAAGAAGAAAAGATTCCAGTGGGTATAATCTTTTGAATTTATTTGTAGGTTCTGAAGGAACTCTTGGAATTTTCACTAAAATTATTGTTAACCTTATTCCTCTTCCTCCATATACTGTGGACCTTCTTGTTCCATTCCCTACTGTAGAATCCGCTATTTATACAGTTCCCAAAATTATATCAGAAAGTAAAGTCCTACCATGCGCTATAGAATTTTTAGACCAAGGATCTTACTATCTTGCAAGTATATATACAAAGGAGAAATGGGAATATCAAGATAGAGCAGAAGCTTATCTTATTATCCAATTTGATGGAAATAACAAAAATCAGTTAGAAGAAGCATACATAAGAGCGGGAGAAGCATGTTTAAAAGAAGGAGCATTGGAGGTTTTTGTGGCAGAAAATCCTTTTGCTAGTGAGAAACTTTGGAGAATTAGAAGAAATTATTTAGAGGCAATAAAAGCAGTAGATCCATATGTGGTCTTGGGAGACGCTGTAGTTCCTACATCTCTTATTCCTGAAATGCTAAAAAGAATAAGAGAAATAGGAAAGAAATATAAGGTGGAAATATATAATGTGGCTCATGCAGGAGATGGAAACATTCACTCCGCTCCCATAAAACCAAAGGATATATCCCCTGAAGAATGGCAACCTCTTCAGGAAAAAATTTTAGATGAAATATCTATTGTAGCTCAAGAATTAGGAGGAGCAGTTAGCGGAGAACATGGAATTGGTTTTGTAAAGAAGAAAGCCTTACATCTTTCAAAGAAAAAAGAAATTTTACTAATGAAAGAATTAAAGAAAGTATTTGATCCAAACGGAATAATGAATCCTGGAAAAATTTTTTAAATTAAGAGAGGGATTTCTCCCCCTCTTATTCGTATCTTAATGCCTCAACGGGATCAAGCCTGCTTGCTCTTAGGGCTGGGTATAGCCCTGCAAAGGATGCCAATAACACTGAAAAAACTATTATTAGGAAAGCCAAATGGAAAGAAGTATAGAATATAGTAATGGGTTTACTTGCTTCTTTAATTACAAGGTGATTGATAAGAAGATTAATACCGCTATTTAAAATTGAGCCCACAAGAACTCCAACTACTCCTCCCAAGAAGCCTATAGTTCCTGATTCCACAAGAAATATATTCCTAATATCTTTTCTTGATGCCCCAAGAGCCCTCAAAATACCAATAAACTTAATTCTTTCATACATTGCCATAAGCATTGTATTCAAAACCCCTATGGACGCAACAAAAAGAACAATCCCTCCAACACTTCCTAATATAAGTTTAAATATGGAGAAATATTTATTAAGCTCTTTTAAGGCATCCTCAAGGGTCTGAACAGTATATCCCATGTCCTTAATTTTGCCAGCTACATCCTGCGTATATTCAAAACTTTTAGTCTTAACTATAGCCTCATCATATCCAAATTTATAAAAGTAATCTTTAACACCTTCATTAAAATCTTTTAGCTTTAAGGTTTGTTTGAAAGGTAAAATAATGTAATTTTCATAAATAGAATTTCCTTCTATTATACCTACTATCTTAAACTTCTCTTTGGTTTTTGCCTCTGGATTTTTCACATTTGATATGGTAATCTCCACATATTTTCCTACTAAGGTTTTTGGCTCTTTAACGAGGGATTCAAAAACTTTAGCCCCTAATATTGCCACATTATCATCACTATTTATGTAATCTTCATATTTTTTAAGAGAGGTAAGATATTTAGTATTAAAACTTGCTCCCATGACAAAAAAAAGCAGTAAAAAATGTACCTTTATTCTCAACTTTTGCCTCATCTATCATCAATTTAACATCTCCTGTTACTTCTTCTACTCCATTTATATCCTTCATCCTTTCAAGATCTTTATCAGTGATGATCTTTTTGAAATCCTTTTTATTTTCTCCCCTTGAAGAACCTACAGAAATTTGCACATTTTGTACCTCTTCTAATGGAGAAACATAGATCTGGTTAAGTAGGTCATACTTTTTTAGCTCACTATATAAAAGGTTTTGGGTTCCCATTCCAAGCCCTATCATAACCAATATTAGCATGGTACCAATTGAGATAGCGAGTACATTTAAAATAGTTCTTAATCTTCTCTTTTTAAGATTTAGAAATGCCATCTTGATAAAATCAATTATTTTCATTTCTTATCTCCTCCTTTATCTCTCCATCTCTTAAAGTTATTACTCTATTTGCAAAAGGAATATATTCTAAATTGTGGGTCACCATAACAACAGTTTTCCCCTCTTTATTCAACTCTTTTAAAAGCTGAATAATAGAAAGACCTGTTTTTGAGTCTAAGTTTCCAGTTGGTTCATCACAAAGAAGAATATTAGGATCATTTATAATTGCTCTTGCAATTGCAACTCTTTGCCTTTCTCCTCCTGAAAGCTCTACGGCTCTATTTTTTATTTTTTGAGATAATCCTACCTTTTCTAAAATCTCCTTAACCCTTTTCTCCCTACTATTCTTCCTGGAAAAAATCAAAGGGATCACCACATTCTCATAAACAGTGTAATTTGGTTCTAAATAGAAAAACTGAAAAACAAAACCTATTTTATTTAGCCTATACTCTGAAATCTTCTTATCATTAAACTTAAAAATATCTTGATTTTCCACAAAAACCTTCCCTTCTGATGGACAATCCAATCCTCCAATAATGTTTAAAAGGGTTGATTTTCCTGAACCCGATGGACCAATTATGGCAACAAATTCTCCTCTTTTAATCTTTAAATTAATATTCCTTAGGGCATAGAACTTTTCTTTGCCCATTAAGTAGTACTTGTATACATTCTCCACCCTAATCATTTCCTCACTCACAATCTACACCTCCTATTGTCTTACTGTATTAGTCATATAATACAGTAATATACCATTAATGTCAAGTATGAGAAATTATGAAATATGGAAAGACTTTCTTGACAAGTTTCTTGTTGAAGTGTATTATGTAACTAATACAGTAAGACAAAAGGAAGGTGAAAAGTTATAGAATTTGATGAAAAAATTCCCATTTATATACAAATTATTGACCTTATAAAGAAGGAGATAGTTAAAGGAAAAATAAAAAGGGGAGATAAATTGCCTTCTGTTAGAGATTTGGCGGAAGAGTTAAAGGTAAATCCTAATACTGTGCAAAAAGCCTATCAGGAGTTGGAAAGGGAAGGCATTATCTATACCTTGAGAGGTACAGGCTCTTTTGTTGTTGAAGATGAAAATAAGATTTTGGGACTTAGAGAGGCAATGGCAAAAGAGATTTTAGAAAGATTTGTAAAAGAGATGAAGGACCTTAATTTTTCAAAGGAGGAGATGTTTAAGTTGTTAACTTCCTTTTTAGAGGAGGAGAAAAATGGCAATTCTTGAGGTTAAAAACCTGAAAAAGGATTTTGGCAAAAGGTTGGTTTTGAAGGGAATATCCTTATCAGCAGATTTAGGTGAGATCATTGGTCTTTATGGTCCAAATGGGAGTGGTAAAACAACCTTCCTAAAGCTAATTGCAGGACTTCTAAAGCCATCGGAGGGGATTATAAAAATAGATGGGAGGGATGTGGGAGTATATACAAAATCAATAGTCTCTTTCTTGCCAGATAGAAACATTCTTCCACTCTGGATGAGTATAAAAGATGCATTCCATTTTTACAAAGACTTTTTCCTGGATTTTCAGGAAAATAAGTTTTTGGACATGATGAATTTCTTTAACTTGAAAGAAGATAAAAAGTTAAGGGAACTTTCAAGGGGAGAGCTTGAAAAAACCCTACTTGGCTTAGGCTTATCAAGAAAAGCCAAAATATATCTATTAGATGAACCATTAGGAGGCATGGACCCTTCTACAAGAGATAAAATTATTACAACTCTTCTAAGAAGTTATAGAGAAGATAGCCTTATGATAATTTCTACCCATCTTATTGGAGAAATAGAAAATATTGCGGATAGAACCATCTTTATCTCCAATGGAGAGATTATTTTGGATGAAAATACTGAAAATCTAAGAGAGAAAAATAGTAAGTCAATAAATGACCTATTTAAAGACATATTCTAATAAAAATTTGAGGAGGAAAGACTATGTGGAATCTTTTAAAATATAGCTTATTAGGAAGAAAAAAGTATTATCTAATTTTTATACTTATATTATTAGGAGTTTACCTTTCCCTTATCTTTTTAACCTCAGTTTCTAAAAAAGATATGACAATTTTAGAAGGAATTTTTAATTTCTCATTCTTAGCTTTTTCTATATCAATAGTTGTTTCTCTCATCATTAATATTAGATTTATGGCTTCTGAGGACCTAAACTACTTAAGTTTTTCTCTCCCTATAAAGCCATCTTTACTTTTATACAAAAACCTTATTATCCTCCTTATTGAGCTTTTATTTCTTACTTTATTTAACCTGTTTTTAATGACTATCTTGAGTATGTCAATTAACACGAAAGTTCCCCAAGATTTCATTTTTTATCTTTTCAAACAAGGAGGAATCATAAGTATATTTTTATTCCCTCTTTCTTTTTTAATCATTTTTCTTATTATCTCTCTTTATGTTGTTTCCTCAAAACTTCCCTATGAAGACAGATTTTTAAAATTTTCTTGTTACCTACTAAGTAGTCTCTATATGATATTCTCAGATTCGGTGGAAAATAGGTTGGCTCAAATTTTCCCCTACAAATTGCCCTTTTCCATACCTGGTTATGATTTTGAAAAAATATATCAAGTGAATGGAAATATCAGTATAGAAAGCTATGTATCTGCATCAAGAATTGAGTTTAATATAGCAGTAATTTTATACAACATCTTTACATTTATCTTTTTCATAGCTTTGATATCTTATCTCCTTAATAAAAAAATGGAGATAAAATAGCTAATTATCCTTAAGTATTTCATCCTTCAGCTCTGGATACTTCTTCACAGCTTCAATCGCCATAACCTTTGCTATAATTTTCAAATTCTTATTAATCTCCTTAAGCTCTTCCCAAATAAGATGAAGCATATACTCAACTCCTGCCATACCACTTTAAACCTCCTTTCTAAATTTAAATCCCACATTGTTCAGATCAAACAGGAATTCTTTGAATTTAAACCTACATTCAAGATTGTTTAAATCCCACATTGTTCAGATCAAACTCATAACCTCTTTCATCTATCTTTTTTATTAAATCTTCGTTTAAATCCCACATTGTTCAGATCAAACTGCCACTTCTTTCTTCCAGAAGTTTTTCTTCATAGTGGTTTAAATCCCACATTGTTCAGATCAAACAATACTATAGTTTTTATTAAGGACTGAAAATTTTAAAAATTGTTTAAATCCCACATTGTTCAGATCAAACTGGAGAAAGATAGTAAATGAAGCCCCTATTGAAGGGTTTAAATCCCACATTGTTCAGATCAAACCAGTGGCTGGCAAGATAGCCCGCCCCCTACTCTCAAAGTTTAAATCCCACATTGTTCAGATCAAACACTTCAAAAACAAGTGGGACAGCTAAGACAGCTGAAGGTTTAAATCCCACATTGTTCAGATCAAACTCTTTAGACAAGATAGAGTGGATTATTGTGTTAGAAGTTTAAATCCCACATTGTTCAGATCAAACACGTAGCGAAGATATTAGCTGTAGAAGGTATAACTGTTGTTTAAATCCCACATTGTTCAGATCAAACGAGAATAGATTCTACCTATGGGAACCACTTAGGCTATAGTTTAAATCCCACATTGTTCAGATCAAACTGACGAAATATTTGAAATAACAGACCCCGTTGTAAGGGTTTAAATCCCACATTGTTCAGATCAAACGAGCTATGTCGAAGGTGAAGAAATAAAAGATCTAAGTTTAAATCCCACATTGTTCAGATCAAACCTTTTCTCCTTTCAGATAGTTTTCAATACTAAACGAGTTTAAATCCCACATTGTTCAGATCAAACGCGAACTGGTTATGGACGGGAATAAAGGGAAGTGCGAAGTTTAAATCCCACATTGTTCAGATCAAACTTTCTCTTCTTTTTGTATAATGCTTGCTCCTTCAACGTTTAAATCCCACATTGTTCAGATCAAACGAGCGACCTTCGTGGTGCTATTTTAGCGCAAGTTTCTACGTTTAAATCCCACATTGTTCAGATCAAACTACTCAAGCATTAATAAACTACATACTACCTATAGCAGTTTAAATCCCACATTGTTCAGATCAAACAAGATGTATAAAGGAAAAGTATTATTCTGTGAACCAGTTTAAATCCCACATTGTTCAGATCAAACACTGCATTACACAATGCAAAAGTGCAGAGATCTACCGGGTTTAAATCCCACATTGTTCAGATCAAACATAGGGTAACAGAAGTAGATAAGTGGTTTTTTATGAGTTTAAATCCCACATTGTTCAGATCAAACAAAGTTTTCTCATTTTTCCTCAAAATTTCGAAGAATTTAAAAGTTTCACTTTTAAGATTAGAACGTTTTAAAATTAGATTAGGCACGTGCCTTGTAGCTCGCCTATAAGGGTAGAAAATTTCACGATTTAGTCATTTTATTTTGATGTGATAACTGTTTAAATCCCACATTGTTCAGATCAAACTCTCCATTCTAACTAATACGTAGATAGCTACAAAGATGTTTAAATCCCACATTGTTCAGATCAAACATTTATTTGTCCAGTATGCAGACAAGAACATCCGTGTTTAAATCCCACATTGTTCAGATCAAACCTTCCGCAAACTCTATTAATGTCTCCCTTTCTACCTGTTTAAATCCCACATTGTTCAGATCAAACTATACATTTATATACATATCCTCATTCTCCTTTACAACGTTTAAATCCCACATTGTTCAGATCAAACCCTTTTCTCCTTTCAGATAGTTTTCAATACTAATCGAGTTTAAATCCCACATTGTTCAGATCAAACCGTCTGTGACTGTGTATTATATCCTTGTTTTGTTTTGTTTAAATCCCACATTGTTCAGATCAAACCTCGGTCTTGGGTATCCAACATGAAAAATCTCCTGCGGTTTAAATCCCACATTGTTCAGATCAAACTTTCCTCACCCTCTACGTAGTCCCAGAAACACCCTTTGTTTAAATCCCACATTGTTCAGATCAAACATTTGACACTGACAATTACATTCTAAACGTAAAAAAGTTTAAATCCCACATTGTTCAGATCAAACGCTTGGAATTCTTGGCTTGTATTCAGAGAAGGGAAAGTTTAAATCCCACATTGTTCAGATCAAACTTATCACGTTTAAAAAACTTTGTCAACTATTTTCTTGTTTAAATCCCACATTGTTCAGATCAAACAAATTTCTCTATTGCCTGCGGGCAAATCTGATAAAAGTTTAAATCCCACATTGTTCAGATCAAACATGAGTTTGGTACTCCTCCCACCTCTGCATTATGCTTGTTTAAATCCCACATTGTTCAGATCAAACAGCATTGCTGCGTCTCCTCTGGAGTCTGTAATTCCAGTTTAAATCCCACATTGTTCAGATCAAACTCTCCTTCTGTTCTTTTAGCAACTACCCAAGCAAAAAGGTTTAAATCCCACATTGTTCAGATCAAACAAAGGCATTAGAACTTAAATCCATAACTCCATCTTTGTTTAAATCCCACATTGTTCAGATCAAACTTTATCAGATTTGCCTGCAGGCAATAGAGAAATTGTTTAAATCCCACATTGTTCAGATCAAACATTGCGTGCACATGGGACACAGAAAAACGTTTTCTTTGTTTAAATCCCACATTGTTCAGATCAAACTCGTATATCCTGCGCAAATTCCAGCAGCGTCTCTCTCTGTTTAAATCCCACATTGTTCAGATCAAACCTTTGACCTTCACCTTTAAACACCTCCTTAGCAAGATCGTTTAAATCCCACATTGTTCAGATCAAACAAGAGTATATCAAGATACAGTTACATATACTATGCCGTTTAAATCCCACATTGTTCAGATCAAACAACTATAGCTCCTCAAGGAGAAATAACTCCAGAGAAGTTTAAATCCCACATTGTTCAGATCAAACTTGGCAAGCAGGAATAGCAAGAGCAGGAGATGCCAAGGTTTAAATCCCACATTGTTCAGATCAAACTTTCTCAATTCTGTGCTTTTCCTTAAACTTCTCAATTGTTTAAATCCCACATTGTTCAGATCAAACTTTCTAATATCCATACTAACACCTCCCGTTTAATTTTTAGTTTAAATCCCACATTGTTCAGATCAAACTGCAGTTGCTATTACTCTTACCCTCTCTATATTTCTGTTTAAATCCCACATTGTTCAGATCAAACTTTGGATTTTTACTCGAGGGTTTGGTACCTTCTTCTGCGTTTAAATCCCACATTGTTCAGATCAAACGCGAGGAGATATCTCTTTCTCAGTAGCAAGAGAGATCGTTTAAATCCCACATTGTTCAGATCAAACACTTCTGATACCACCTGTCCCATATCTCTCTCTCTACGTTTAAATCCCACATTGTTCAGATCAAACAAGAGCAGAAGAGTTAGTAGCCCCACTTATTTGCTGGTTTAAATCCCACATTGTTCAGATCAAACCACTGTCTACAAAAGAAATCCCGTTATCCCATTTAGAGTTTAAATCCCACATTGTTCAGATCAAACTTATCACGTTTAAAAAACTTTGTCAACTATTTTCTTGTTTAAATCCCACATTGTTCAGATCAAACCTTTTGTCCCCGCTTGTATTACCTCGGTTTCGGAAGAGTTTAAATCCCACATTGTTCAGATCAAACCTTGCAGTTATACCAGAAATAAACAAACTACACCAAAGTTTAAATCCCACATTGTTCAGATCAAACATGAAGAAGATATGCCCTATATACATCATACGGAGAAGTTTAAATCCCACATTGTTCAGATCAAACTTGTAGAGGTTGACAACATAGTCAATAAGTTATTGCGTTTAAATCCCACATTGTTCAGATCAAACTAGAAAATTAAGAATTTCGCAAGCCCGCCACTAAAAGTTTAAATCCCACATTGTTCAGATCAAACTTTGTTGTTTTGTGCGTCCCATTCAATCGGAATTTGTTTAAATCCCACATTGTTCAGATCAAACGTAGGTTCTTTCACTTCTTCATGATAGCTCTCTTGATGTTTAAATCCCACATTGTTCAGATCAAACTTACGAAAGGGGGCTAAAAAAAAATATGGCTTCAAAGGTTTAAATCCCACATTGTTCAGATCAAACCTCTCGGTACTATCTCTACTTCAAATCTTACTGCTTCGTTTAAATCCCACATTGTTCAGATCAAACGATTTAATATTTAGTTTTAAAAATGTAATTGAAGGGTGTTTAAATCCCACATTGTTCAGATCAAACCTTGCTTAACAACTACAGACTTAATCACAGCTACATAGTTTAAATCCCACATTGTTCAGATCAAACTTGAAAGATGTAAAAAACAAAGTAAAAATTATAATTGACGTTTAAATCCCACATTGTTCAGATCAAACGCCAAAGACAATTGGATAAGAATTTGCACCAATATCGTTTAAATCCCACATTGTTCAGATCAAACATGCTTCTTTAGTCGCTCTAAAACCTATCTGGATAGGTTTAAATCCCACATTGTTCAGATCAAACATGATGAAATTTTAGAGAAAATATTTAGTTTTGACTGTTTAAATCCCACATTGTTCAGATCAAACCTCTACTACAAATTTTAGAGTTGCGACTTATAAAATAGCGTTTAAATCCCACATTGTTCAGATCAAACTTTCAGGCTTTTATTTCTCGTGCTCTGGAGTATTATTGTTTAAATCCCACATTGTTCAGATCAAACCCAATTCTTCAGATTAAATATCTATATTAATTATAACATTGTTAATTACAATATTTTAATAAGATTGTAAGTACAATATTTTAGATTTCAGTTTGTAGGTATTTTGCATCAAACCTTAGGTTGAATTTCAGACCTGCTCAAATTTCATATATAAAATATAGATTTTCACTAATATTTTAAAAAACCATTAATAAATTGAGCTTTGCGGAAACTTCAATAAATATAGGAATCCATATTTTTCTCGAGACCTAAGATAGACTTTGCATAATTATTTTTATTCTCAATGATATAGAAATAGATTGAGTCTTCCTCTGGAACAATTACAAGTTGTAATTCTTTTTTGCATTTTTCTAATTTCCCAATGGATATCTCTCCCTCGAAAACCGAATTTTGTACCCATACAAAATATCTTTTTAGAATTTTTCTAACTTTATTTACTCTTTCTTCATTTATATCATAAGTGATGATAACGAACATTCTTACCACCAAGCCTTTAGCGGTTTATAGATTTCATCTTTAAGAAGATGTTTTATAAGTTTGTAACATTCAAGCCTTATTAGGAATCTGTATGAGACGTTCCTCCCTAATTTTCTATGTTTTATTGTTGTATCCATTTTTGTTTCGAATTCCTTTATAAATTTCTTTCTTCCAGATTCACTGAGGTAGCAATAATTAACATCCTGATCAAAGTCTTCATCTTTAAGCATGTTATTGTTTATTAATTTAAAAATTATAGTATCTGTAATTAATGGTTTAAATATTTCTGATATATCCAAGCTAAGAGAGAATCTCCTCTCTCTTGGCTCATGGAGATAACTAATAGTTGGATTAAGTTGGGTCTTGTATATTTCTGAAAGTACTGCGGAATAAGTCAGAGAATTCCCAAAAGAAATGAGAGCATTTATTGGATTTTTAGGTGGTCTTTTTTCTCTTTTTTCAAAAAGAAATTTCCCTTTTAGAATTACGTTAAAGGCATCATAGTAGGCATCTCTTGCTCTTCCTTCACATCCCATAAGCTCATTTATGTCGTTACAAGTTCCAGCTTTTTCAAGCTCCTGTTTAATTTTGAAAATAAATTCTTCAGTATTCTCATACTCTCTAAGATTTCTTTGCATATGGAAAAGGGCTCCCTCAACAAAGGAGTATGCAAGATACATTCTCTCTTCTTTATTTAAATAATGTTCAACTTGTTTAACTAATAGCTCTCCAGAAACATTTTTCTCTCGAGGAATATAGGATCCTGAGTAATATCCGTAGTAGTTGTAAACATGGATAATGATATTGTTTTGAGCAAAAAAGTTTAAAGCTTTTGTATTTATGTCGACTTCTCCGAATAGATGGATAGCGCTAATATTCTCAATGGGGAAATATTTCTTTTCCCCCTCTTTAGGCTCAAAGTATATGGTATTTTCTTTACGCTTTATGGTCCCACTCGAGAAAATGTACAAATCTTTTTGCATAATTGATTATTCACTTACAAAGCAAAATTCAAAATATGCGCATTTTCTACAATATTTTTTCTTTTCCACAGGAGGTGGAGTTTCTCTCTTTATTACTTCCTCTACTCTTTTAATAGCATCCTCCACCTCCCTTTCCTTTTCAGGGGTAAGCTCTACTATCTCACGTTTTCTTTGTTTCGGATAATTTAATATTCCCTTTTTATATATTCCAAGCTTTTTCAAGTAATATAAATAGTAAAGAATCTGCATTCTATTTGGCTCCTCTAAGCTATCACTGTACTTTATCTCCCTTATTTCTTCTTCATCTAATATGTCTATACATATAAGATCGTCTATTAATATTCTCCTTTTTTCTTCTTTGGGATAGCTAAATTCATCAATTAATTTACCCAGCAATACTTTATCGGAGGTATGCTCCATGCACACACCTCTGTCGAAGAGCCAAAGTTTCCTCTCACATACATATAGGTAATTTATTTTTACTCCTGTAATTCTTAACTCTTGACTTAATTCTATGTTTTTTACTCCCCTTTCTTTTTGCTAAATTATATTCTCTGTGGATTTATCAGGAATAAGCCCTAATTCTTTATTATATTCTAAATTAATTAAAAAAACTCTTAAATCTAATTCTCTTTCTAATGAAATTAAATTTTGGGAGTAAGTTTTTATTTCTAAAGGAATATTTATAGTAAAGTTTTTTAATTCCTTAATACCTTCTAATTTTTTAAATGCATCCTTAGAGTAGATTTTGTCTCCTATTTCTATTATTTTTTCCTTGTTCTTTTCATAAATTTCAATGGGTATAGCATCTATACTTGAAATTTTTCTAAAAATTTTTTCAGCCTCTATTTTATTATCAGCCTTATATCCTAATTTAAGAATTCTTTGATATTCCTGAAATTTTTTATAATACTTTGTGTTTTTTAATAGATCAAGAGAATATATTTTCTCCACTAAAGATTTCTTAGTCTTTTCATCTAATAATTTGTTATTGAAATCATAAAGAAGATTATAAGTAGAGTCAATCAATAAGGAATCATAAACATGAATTTTCCCTGATGGATTACCTGAATTTCCTACAATTATTATATTTGGAGTGTCTTCTAAATATTGTCTCTTCCTATACACCCTACCCATTCTTTGTATTAAGGTATCTATGGGAGCTAATTCTGAGAACAATATATCAAAGTCTATATCTAAAGATGCTTCTATTATTTGTGTAGATACCCAAATACATGGACTTTGCTTTTTTTCATCTAAGAAAATTTGTTCTTCTTTTTCAGTTCTATCTTTCCAAGTAAATCTTGAATGTAAAAGTTTTATCCCTTCATGCTCTTTTGTTTTAGATATTAAAAATTTATATATATTTTGTGCCTTTTTTACAGTATTTGTTATAATTAGTATCTTCTTTCCTTTTTTATAATTTTCAATTATTTCATCAGCAACATCTTCTAAATCTTTATCAGGATAATATCTTAAAATATGTCTAGTATTTTGATTTTCAGTATATTCTATTATTGTAGCTATATCTTCTAATTCTTTCTTTAAGATTGGATAAAAGGTAGCACTCATTAAACAAAATCTTCCCCCTATATTATTTATCTTCTTTAATCCTTCAACAATAACAGCTAAAGATTCGGAAGTGTATGCTTGCGGTTCATCTACTACTACTTTAGTATATGGAAGAATGGAAAATATTTTCTCATAACCTGGAAAGTAAAAGAATGAAATAAAAATCTGATCTGCAGTACTAACCGTTATAGGATATGATAGTTGTCTTGAGGAAGCTATATTATATAAGTGTTCTTTTAATTCATTTTCAGATTTTCTAATTTCTTCGAGCCCGTAGTATGCACAATCAGCATGTAAAAGACCAATTTTGTCTTTTCCAAATATATTCTTAAGGCGTTCATACATTGCATTGACAGAAACTCTTAAAGGAAGTGTATAAATTGCCTTTCTATCTCCTATCCAATTAATTGCAAATTCTGTTTTACCACTTCCAGTGGGAGCTACTAAAAGTACATTTTTATCTCTTAAATAAATTGCCTGTTTTTGGAAAGGTTTAAATCCAGTAAAGCCAAATTTGCTTTTTAGATATGATATTAATTCGTTCTCGCAATTTTTAATTCTTTCCCTTTCTATTTCTACATGGGCAGAGGAGGAATGGTCTAATCTGTATAAAAATCCTTTAAGCATGATAAATGTTAGTTTGTTTTCTAAGTTTGTAATTTTAC
Organism: Dictyoglomus sp. NZ13-RE01; assembly: GCA_002878375.1. NCBI lineage: Bacteria > Pseudomonadati > Dictyoglomota > Dictyoglomia > Dictyoglomales > Dictyoglomaceae > Dictyoglomus > Dictyoglomus sp. NZ13-RE01. The sequence goes on along the minus strand of NIRF01000007.1, from coordinate 19,982 downwards.
CATAATCCTTAATTAAACCAAAATAATTACATCCTAAACTATCCCCATTACCAAAGTTTTTATCATAATTTTTTACCCAAGAAAGATATTCTGTTTTGTTTAGTACTTCTTCGTTTAAGTAATTCCTAAAATATTCTTCGTCAAAATCAAAATCTCTGTAATGGTGATACATTACGGCATATATAAGCATAAAAATATCGTTTATATCAAAATTATTTATCCCCGAAAAAACATTCTTGGGGATTAAAGCAGGTGATAGGAAATTATGGGGTATTTCCTGGGAAAACTTAGTTTTCAACCTTTCTTTTCCTAAAAGATCTCTGATCTTATTCTGAAATAGTGAGTTCACCTTACCTAAATCATGATATACTACTGCAATTCTCAATATTTCCCAGAATTTATCAGGATCATAATTCTCTCTTCTAAGGATTTCATTTATTTCTTCATAATAACTTTTCTTTAGTAATTCAAGATTTTTCAAAAGAGCAAGAGTATGTTCCTCAAGGGTCTCAAAAGAAATCTGTCCATTTTCCCTATATGTTTTTGCGTAAATAATATGATGCTCATCCATTGAAATCACCCACTAGTTCTACTAAGTCACCCTCAGAATCCAAAATGGCTTCTTCAAATAATGTTCCTTCCTCTACATAAACTACATCTATTTTCTCAAAATACCTTAAATCTTGCTCAATCTTATATTTAAAAGGTAATCTATAATTTATACCAATTAATTTATATTTTTCTGCAGTCTCTTTCTTAAGATAAATAGGATATTTAATTTTATAAAAATCGAATCCTATATTTTTCTTTTCTACTTCTATGAATTTTATTTCATCTATTCTTACTATATCCTCATGTCTTCCTATAGAAGGAAAAACATCATAAATATTTGTCTCAATTTTACTGAGAAATTCAAAAGGCATGTTTATATGTATAGTAAGATAAACATCCTGTAAATTTGCCACATAGAATGGAGATCTAACTAAACTCTTATTGTACTCTGGTAGAAAAATTTCCTCTTCTGTATTTCTTTTTCTATCAAATTTATAAAAGGTTTGTAAATCGTATACTATGTTTTCGTATGTACCTTGTATAGATATACTGATAGGTATATATTCTTTAGCCTGTAAAACTCTATGTATCCAGCCTCTTATATGTGAATAAGTAGGCAAAGGGTAGGTGTCAATAAAATTGTAAGAAAATGGCTTTCTATAATTAGCAAACTGTTGATATACTTTTAATTTAAGCACTTTCATAGAAAGCTTTTACCCCTTTTTTTAATTCTTCAAATAAATCATTTATGTCTTTTGCATTTTCAAACTCATTCTCATTTCCCCAATACCCCTTTAGTAATCCAATATGAGTATAATCTTCAACCAAGGAATCATTAATCTTGATATTTAGAGTACTTTTTATTAATTCAGTATTTATTTTAAATTTTCTTGTAGAACTATCTAAAGATACTTTAATCCTATTTAAGAAAAATGGGTTTTTTATTGGATATATACCACCGATTACAAAAATAGGATTTAGATTTTCAATACGTCCTTTTATTTCTCTATTCATAACCTTTAATGCTTCCAACACATTTTGTACTCTTTTAATTCTTGTCTCTTTGTCTAACTCAATATTTTCATTCTCATCTTTTCCTAATCTATCTAAATCTATAGTTACAGTATATGTATATAAGGAATAATGCTGTTCAAATTGGAACGGATTAGGATCAGATTTTAACCTATCCGCAAAGTTTTTATTAGTTCCAAACTCTAAATCATTTAAATAAGGCTCCAAAGAAATAGCAGGAGAAAATCTTACTACTGCTGAGCGGGTTATAGCCTTTTGTCCCCTTATTGTCTTCATATACCCAAAAAGATCAAGCTCTTCATAGTCTTTAATATTTGCTTCTTCTTTGAATTGAATTACTTCCTTCTCCTTAGTTAAGGGAGCATCTTCTACCCCAAACATATTTTTTAGAGTTTTGAATAACTCGTATCTCAAGGCTTGGCGAGACATATAAGTTAATGTATATCCTTCCCTGGTTAGTTTTTTAAGCTCTGATATGTTTCCCACACCCTCTCCATAATTTAAACTCATAGCTTCAAAAACTATGCTTAAAGTTAAACCTCCCTTTTTCATTTCACTTACCTCCTTCTTAATTATTCTTTAGATGTATATTTAGATAAAATACCATTTACAAAACTATAACCATACGAGAGAAATAGCTCTTTATCGCTAATAGCTTTTACGAATAAGGTTGGAACCTCAAGGGCATAGCTAATATAAATTCTAAGAATGTGATCCATAAAACCATGTATATCTTCTGTTCTTAGATAGGAGAGAAGTTTATAGGATAGGGAAGGAATTTTGTTCTCAGCCTTTTCCTCTATAAGTTTGTTTGCAATTTCTTCTCCTTTTTTAAACATAAACCAAATTTGATCTTCATTTATTAAACTCATTCTATCACTCCTTTCTCTTTTTCTAAATTTTCTTAAATACTCACTAATTATTAGGTTTAAGATGTTTAAATGGTATGGATAATAAAATGTCTTAATTTCCATATTACCTTTTAAGTTTTCCAGATATAAATATTCTAAAAAGTTTAGATAGTCGTAATTTAAAGTGTTTGCCAAGATCTTCTCTAATAATTCTAAGACTATGCTTTTATTTTTATCTTTTATAGAATAACTTATTTTGGATATAATTTTAAAAGTATTTTCAGAATGATGTTTTAAAAATTCTGCTTTTGACCTGCTTATATTGAAGGAGAAAACCTTTGGAAGTAATTCCTTATTAGTCAGATCGATTTCTATAAAAGCAATACTTTGAAGGGCATGTTTACTTTTTTGACGCTCCTCATTTATTAATAGTTCACTAAAAAAGTCTATAAAAATGTTCTCATCAAGATTCTTTTTAAGTTGGTCTTGCAATAATAAATTATTCTTATAAAGATCTACAACAGATGTATCACTATTTACGAAGAAATATTTGTCTTCTCTTACAGATTCAGTAAAGCCTTTAAAAGTGCAGAAATATATTAATTCGCATATTTCACAGAGAGGAAGTTTTGCTTTAAAATTCCAAAAGAAATTTAATGCATCAGTATTAACGCCAGTGAAAGGGGAGAGTCCTGTGTCAAAATTTATATTCTTTTTGGCATATCTTTCCCCACAATTTACGCATAACGTATTTTTTTCGAGTTTATTAATCCCTTTAATTATATTATCTTCAAACTCTTCTTTGAATTTAATTTTGTAATCTGAAGTAACGCTTCTATTTAAAAAGTTTTTTTGCCCATAGATATTTCCTAAATATATTTTAACGTCATTTTCTATAAGTGTTTGTTTGTTTTTCTCAATAATATCTAAAATTTTTAATATATAGTCACTGAATAGTTCAGGGTTTCTTTTAATTTCCTCGAGGCTAAAACTTGGTAAATCCTTCTCCAATAAGTTCTTTAACCTTGAAAAACTATCTAATCTTTTTTTAAAGTCCTTATAGATTTTTTCAATATCCTTTTCTGATATTTCTTTATTGTTTATTTTTTCCAATATTTCCATGCAATATTCTATAAACCTATCGGTTCTTCTATATCTTTCATAAGCTGAATTAAAATATTTATCAGAGAAACCTTCTAATATATCTCTCTCAAACTGGATATAGTTTTCCCCAATATAAATAGTTTTTCCATTAGAAAGAATGTTTTCTCCTTCTTTTATATCTTCTTTTCCCTCTAAAAGAATTGATAAGAATCCAATGATACCTGCATTAAAGAGCCAATCCGAAAGGTAAACTCTTTCCATTTTCACACCACCTCCACCATGCCAAAGCCCTGTGCTCTTCTTAAACCAATCCCAAGCTTGTAAACATAATTTAAATCCTCAGGATCTCCAGAGAGCTCAAAGATCCCAGAAAAGCATGTGTAGGTATAAATTTTAGGCTCTGTATTTTTTTCTCTTACCCTATGTTTAACAACTTCCTTTCTTATTTTTATAGGTTTAAACTCGATTCTTTCCTTAATGCCACTACCTCTTATCACTTTGAGAATTGAATCCGTTATATAGTTAAATTCCCTTAGGAAATAAACAAAATTTTCATTGGTGAGTTCCAGCAAATGTCCATCTTTATCCAGAGGGAGCAGGGGATTTTCGTTTTTATCTTCTATTAAAATTGGAGATAACGTCTTAAATATGGCTTTATTTTCTTTTATCTCCTTCTCTCTTAAAAGAATTATGCTTTTCATTTTTGAGATGGTCCCCTCTCCAATTTTAAAGGGATATAGCCTTTTGCTTATTAATCCATTGTAAAGAGCTACTAAGAAGCCTGTATCAATGCTGGATACGTAAAATTCGATAGGGCTTTTAAGGTAAAAAATTTCTTTATCCTTTTTAAATTCTTCTTTATCATGTTGAAACCTTACTGCAAAGCAAAAAGGTTTTGGAGCTTTGTTAGATTTGTCTTCATAATGATATGAATCTTTCAAATATTCTTTCCCAAGCTCGGTGTTGCTAAGAGCATCTTTTATGAGTTTCATAAAGTAGTTTCTGTAATCCAAAGGGAGAATATCTCCTTCGTATAATACTTTTAGTCTAATATTACCACCTCCCCTGAAAAGGGTTTTTTATTTTGATTATACCTCTTAAAAAAGTTCATATGAATAGGCTTATTTCTATAAACTAACATGGAGCCTAAAAATTTTTCTCCAGAAAATCGAATATCCCATCCCAAACTTACAGATTTGAATTTCAAAACTTCTGCCTCTTTGATCTCATTAAAGAAGGATAGTGCTTTCTCCATATAGTTTTCTTTAAATTTATTTTTTAAAGGATGGTTTTTAAAAAGATAGCTTTTTACAATTTTCTCATGAAGTAATTCGTAGGCAGAGGATAAAGATACTATATCAAGCCCATCTATTTCACCATTTGTGAATACCATAATACCATTTTGCCCCTTTATATAGGGAAAATTCTTCAATCCTTCCTTAAGCAATTTCTCCTCCCTTTTTAGAACATCTCTAAGAGCATCCGTTTTAGAATCTACCTTGTAATTTTGGTGATATTTATCAATCTCATTCCAGATAAATAGTTGATCACTTTCGAAATCCCCATAATGTATTAAAGAGTTAAAAACTGATTCGTTTTTACCCCTTCTAATATCTACTGGAATAATATATTCTGGATCTTCAAAAACATCTGAAGAAAAGCTCCATCTTCCTCTCTCTGTACAGCTTACGGGAATTATTACCTCTGAATTTTTCTTTACCAAAATAGAAGTGTTAAGAACTCTGTTTTGTTTGCCTCCTCTTAGTTCTTCTCCGTCCATGATAAACACTGGTGTGTCCAGTTTATTTATTACCTTTAAATGAGGAACTGTGCCAGAATTACTCACTTCTTTCACAAAAAAATTTTTGCTTTTTAAGGCGGACTCCAAGGTTATAAAATTGGGAACATTTTCTATCTCTAAGAAGAGAGGGAAAATGGCAACATTTTCACAAACTTGGACCTCTCCAAGCTTAATTTTACTCACATAATCTGTTATTTTCATAAAAATAAACCCTCCTTAAAAGTTTATCTAAGGTTATTTTAACGGGGTAGAGTGTCAGAAACTGTCCCTTTAAATTTTTGTTATTTTTCTAAAAGATTATAAGCTACTCCCAAAATTTGTGCGTCTTCTCTTAAGTCCGATGTGGTAATTTCAAAGTTGTTCTTAATAATGGGGGAAAGATAAAGATTTAGGAAAGGGGAAGCAAAAGGTTTAAAAGTTTCCCATTTTAATCCAATACTTCCTGATAAAATAATAATATCAGGGTCAAAAATATTTAAAAGAGAGGAAAGGGTTTTCCCCAATATTTTCCCTACTTTAGAGATAACCTCTATTGCATATTTATCTTCTCTTGCGAATAATTCAAATACTTTCTCAGTTTTTTCTAAATTTCTCCCTGAGATTCTGTTATATTCCCTCAATATAGAAGGACCTGAAATTTGAGATTCCAATGTTCCAACCTTTGAGGAAAAATAATTTCTTCTTCCAATTGGGATCCACCCAAGAGAACCTGGAACTCCATTTTTCCCATGTAAAGTTTTTCCATTAATAATAATTCCTAATCCTACTCCTTTTCCGATAATAAAATATAAAAGTATATCTTTATTTCTCCCCTTTCCTCTCCAAAATTCTCCAAGAGCTCCTGATACTCTATCGTCTAATATTTTTACAGGAATTCTTAATTTTTCATAAAGAAAAGACATCAAAGGAAATTTTTCTTCTGAAATATTGGGAAGCCAGATCTCATCTTTAAATACTGCTCCTGCTACTGAAATCCCAATAACTTCATTTAAAGAATAATCTTTACTCAAATTTTTATAACTTTCTTCAATGATTTTTCCTATCTCAATAAAATCTTTGGGAGTATTAAATCTTTCTTTTTTGAGAATATTCCCAGAAGAGTCTACAACAGCAATTCTTAAATTTGTTCCCCCAATATCTACTACAAAGAAGCTCATTTTAGACTTCTCCAAATCCCGAAAGAACAAAACCTTTAATATAGTATCTTTGCAAGAAGAGGAAAAGAGCTACGGTTGGAATAATTTGTAGAACTAAAGCTGTTAATATTAAATGTTGAGTTTCTGTTGTTGAGAAGGCTAAGGAAAGTCTTGATATTCCTACAGGAAGAGTCATTAAATGCTGGGAAGAGGATGTTACAATAAGGGGCCACATAAAGGAATTCCATTGTCCTATAAAAGTTAAAATTGCCAAAGTTGCCAAAGCAGGTTTTAATAATGGAAGAACGATTTTTAAATATATTTTAAGCTCATTTGCCCCATCAATTCTTGCAGAATCTAATAATTCATTGGGAATTGTTAAAATGAATTGCCTCATAAGGAAAATACCATAGCCACTTACTATAAATGGGGTAATCAACGAGAGATGATTATTCAACCACCCAAATATTTTCATAAGATAGTAGACAGGGATGATAAAAATGAATACAGGAAACATCATTGTGGAAAGAACAAACCTAAAAAGAGCTTCCCTTCCTGTAAATTTCAATTTAGCAAAGGCATACCCGGAAAGAGAGCTTGTCAAAAGAACACTTATAGTTACTGATAGAGCAACAATAAGACTATTTTTATAATAAAATAATATTGGTATTTTCTTTATTACTTCTACGTAATTTTTCCACTGTGGTTCAGAGGGAAGAAATTTAGGAGGAAAGGCTAAAAGTTCTTGAGGGGTCATTAAAGAGGCAGAGAAAAGCCAGAAAAATGGCAAAATCATCCAAAAGGCACCAAATATTATTACAGAATACCTAAAGGCTTCCCAAAGTAAGTTTTTTGTGTTTTTACTCATAACCTTTAATTCCTCCCCTTCGGAATATCCAAAGGACAATAAGGGTTATTATAAAAATAACGATAAATAACAAGAAAGCACCTGCAGATGCTTTGCCCATTTTCAGATATTGAAAAGCAGTCTCATAAGTATACCAGGATACAGTCATTACGCTTTTTGCAGGAGCATTTCTCCCAAGCATATAAGGAAGATCAAGCACTTGCCAAGCGCCTATTAATCCAGTGGCACTTAAAAAAGAAGCGTAGGTCTTAATAGGGGTAAAGTGATATACCAAAATTCTTTAAATCCAGTTGCTCCATCAATCTTTGCTGCATCATAATACTCCTGAGGAATATTTTTTAAGCTTGCTGTGAAGATTAACATAGAACCACCTATTCCTGCCCATATAGCCGTGAGAATAATAGAAAACAAAGCAATGTTAGGATCTGTTAGCCAATTTAACCCCTTAAGACCGAAAAATCTTAAAATAGCATTTAGCAAACCAGTATTGGGATTATACAAATATCCCCAAATTGTTGCTATCGCTACTTGAGGAGTTACTACAGGAGCGAAATATATAAATCTCCAAAGAACAGAAAATTTTGCCTTATTTATCATAACAGCATAGAAAAGAGAAATAGTTAGAGTAATACTTACTGTTAAGAGTGCATAGATAAGGGTATTTCGTAAGGACATAAGAAATAGATCATCTTTTAAAAGATCTATGAAGTTTTTCCAACCAATAAAAGGTGCTCTTGTAAAAGGAGTTAGCATATTCCATTTTTTAAATGAGACTAATAGGGAAAAGATTACTGGAAATAGGAAAAAGATAATATAAAATATTATGGCGGGGGCGAGGAACGCATACCCCGCCCCAATTCTATTTTCAAGGCTTTTCTTCATAATTTACCACCTCAATAGTTCTCCTTCAGAATTTCATCTATCTTTTTCTTTGCATCCTTTAAAGCTTGTTCTGCAGTTTTTCTTCTATTCCATGCTTCCACAATCTCTCTCATAAGGATTGTCTTTATCTCCTGTCCTTGAGCTACATTGGGTTCTTGAATTGTATGTATTAACTCTTTTACAAAAACTCCAGTGTACAAATCATTTAATTCATCCGGAAATTTATCAAGATCAGTTCTTCTTGGAGGAATAGCTCCGATATTTTTAGCCATAAGTTCTCCCATTCTTGTAGCACCATTTGACATGGTTTGTATGGTCATCCATTTAATAAAATCCCATGCTTGTTTTTTATTTTTTGAGGCGCTATCTACACCAATAAACCAAGTATATCCACAGGTTGCAGGTTTCTTAAGATAAGGAATAGGGGCTACTCCTACTGTCTCTAGATATTTATCTTTAAATGCAATCTTTAAACTTGTTTCATACCAAGGAGCCATGATCATCATTGCTACCTTTCCGGCAGGAAAATTCCAAACACTTGCTGCAGTATCTGTTCCTCCTGTTTTAAACAATTCTAATTCTGCCTCTAATGCTTCTACAGCTTCTTTTCTATCTAACAGACATTCTTTGAAATCCTTGGATAAGAATTCTCCACCATTGCTATAAAGTAAAGAAAGATAGGGATGAACTACTGCGGAATCCCATCCAGCTAAGAAGGCAAATCCATATTGGGCAATAGATCCATCGGGATTTTTCTTTGTAAGTTTTGCTGCCATACTTACTAATTCAGACCAAGTCTTTGGCGGTTTCTTAAATCCAGCTGCTGAAAGGAGTTTTTTATTGTAAACTAATGCATAATTATCCACCTCTATGGGTACTCCCCAGATCTTTCCATTTATAGTTGCTCCATCTACTGCAGGCTTTACAAAAAGAAGGCGAACTGCATTTTGGACATCTATTGGGGGCTGATCTAAAATTCCAGAATTTACTAATTCAACTCCCCAGAGAGAGTAAAGAACATAAATATCACTAGGAAGACCTGCAGTATGGTCCACAATTATTTTCTTAAGTAGTTCATCAAAGGCTACAGATCTAATTTCAATTTCTACATCAGGATGGGTTTTCATATATTCTTCCACATATTGTTTTAATCCTTTAGTTACTAAATTTCCTTTTTCATCTTTCACTCCTTCTAATTGATAATCAGACCAGTGAACAGTAAATATAAGCTTTGTTTTCCCAAAACTTAAAGATGTGAAAATTAAGAGAAGAATTAAAATGGGAACAAGAAGCTTTTTCATGAGATATCCCTCCTTTTAATTTTTATTCTATTTTTAACACTCTTGTATCTTCTGGAGGAATCTTAAGGGAAAAACTAAATTTATCTTCTGAAATATTTAGAATAAATTCTTCGTTAGTTTTTAAATCTACTAACTTTTTAGGAATAAAAGAAAATAACTCTTTCTTAAAATTTATCTCAATTTTCTGTTCATCATTAGAATGATTAAATACAAAAAATACTCCTTCCTTTTCACTTTTGCTACATCTTACTTCTACTAAAGAATCACTTTTTACTTCAAAATAAGGATAAACTCCAGAATCTTTTAACAATTTGAGAATAAAATCTATATTCTCATTAAATCCTAATTCAATAGAAAGTCCAATTAGTGTCCCTACCATTATAGCTTTACCCTTAAAGTATTCATTTTCAATTATTACTTTCTCATCTTTATAGCTTCCTATCACTTTTCCAGAGGTTGGTGTATAGGAAGATATATAATTCACTCCTTTAATCTTTCCAAAATCTTTTATTTCAATATCTACGGGCTCCCTTAACTCTGTCATATAATTTTCGACACATCCAAAGACTTCATCTAAACAAAATCCTGGAATCTTACCTGTAAGCCACCCTTTTTCATTGGTCCAGGCAATCCTTCCATCTGCTATCAAAACTCCACCAGATTTTACATATTCTTTTAGAGAGTTAGCGCATGATTCTGTAAGACTTATAGGAAAGGGAGCAAAAATTATCTTGTAATTGTTCAACTTTTCCTTGTTAAGATCAGAAATATGTATAAAATCTACTTCTACATTTTCTCTCATTATAGCTTTGTATATTCCAAAAATATCCTTTCTTATTATCTCTGCTCCTTGTGATCTTAAACAGGCAAGAAGTTTATATGCTTCTATATCGTAAAGAATAGCAACCTGAGCTTCCAATGGCTTTATATTCAAAAACATATCCATATTCTCTGTTATGATTTTTGATACTCTTCCTGCTGAATAAGTTCTTTCATTAAAGCCCCCATCCGGATTTGTTAATCCAAATTCTGATACCTCATAACCACAGTTCATAGGAAACCATGCATAATAATTAATTCCTTTTGCTCCTCTGGAAACAGCAAGCCATGCCCATCGATCCACATCTTTTTCCTTTACAGGAACACTAAACAACATCCCAGTAACTCCAGTACCTGTCTGAAGCTCTCCTATCCAAAAAGGTTTTCCTCTACTCTCACAAGAACTTCTTGTCGCATCTAAGGCAACCCCCATCTGATGAGGTTTTAGAGGCATCCAAGGACCTGTATGTTTAGGATAAAAAGATGTTCCCCAAATATCCACTTTTTCTGCCAATATCCAGTCATCAGAAGAACCATAGGAGATACCAGGAATACTATAAATTGAGGAAATAGCACAATGGCTTGATACTGGATGAACTTTGTCTGAAAGTTTTATTAAGTTTACTTTCCATTCTAAATCTTCTGCAATCTTTTCTATATTAAACTGGATCCAATCCAAAAGATCAGAGAAGCTTGATAAAGAAGTATATCTTGGGATTACTATTTCTTCCCAACTTCTGTGCTTTCTATACCATGCTCTATTTAACTCTTCTATATCTTTATACTTTCTTTTGAGCCATTCAATAAATCTCCTCTTTGAATTTTCACAATAACAAAACCATGGATTATACATGAAATCTATCCAAGACCATTGAACAATATGTGGTTCTGACCATATATCCCAGGCTAAAAAAGAGGAGTGGGAGGACACAACTTGAGAAAGTCTTCTTAAATATTCAGAAATATGTTACCTAACTTTTGGATGATCTGAACAATATCCCGGAGATGCTTGAGAATGAATCTTCAATCCTGCCCTATCTTCAAAAAGAGAATCAGGATATTCTATCTCTACCCAATTTGGAGCAGAATCAGTATATACTTGAACTAATGCCTTTATATTTAGTTCATCTGCAATAGATAAAAGAATATCTATCTCTCTAAAATTCCATTTATTGGGTTCAGGTTCTGCAGATGCACAATCATACCAGAATCTTACAGCGTTGAATCCTAAGGACTTAATATTTTCTAAATCTTTTCTTATTTGAGGTATATCTTTATCTTCAATTGGAAGAATCATTGGCGCTCTTGCTCTTTTTGCTCCATACCATACTGATACTGGGAAAAATTTATTCAAAATAATCCCTCCTTTATTAGACATAAAATAAAAAATATTAAATTTTATCAAAAAGCTTTAAATAAAATTCTCTGTAGGCTTTAAAGACATTGTTATTATGTTCTGGATCATTACAGATATTAGGAGACATAAATACGGGAGGAAGTTTTCCCATTTCACTTAAAATTTTCCCAGTTTCAGCGACAAGAGCCATGGTTATTGCTACTGCTGATACTGTTGATCCTGCAGATATTTTCTCTTTTCTCCCCTCAATTTCTATCAATGCATCTTCTGGGGGAACTCCATTATCTATTGTAATATCTGCAATATCTGAAAGTTTCTTTCCTGAAGAATGAATCGCTTTTGCCTTCTTTTGATTTTCCATAGAAGTGATAGCGATAACTTTTGCATCTTTCTTCTTAAACTCTAAAGCTACTTCAACAGGGGCTGCGTTTAATCCTCCATGAGAATATACAATTACTACATCTTTTTCAGTTATGGGATACTGATCTAAAACATTTTTTATATAACCCTCTGTCCTCTCAAGCCATAAAAGCTCTTTTACTCCACCAGGACCTAAAATATTAAACCACATGAGTCTTGAATCAAGGATCGGTTGAATTCCCACAAATGTACCATATCTTGGGAATACATCTTGGGCTGGAAGAACAGAATGTCCTGAACCAAAAGTATATACTGCTCTTCCCTGAGAAATAGCATCTGCCATAAGTTCGCTTGCTTTTCTAATATTATTCTTTTGGGTTTCCTTTACCTTTATTAATATCTGTATGATTCTTTCTAAATAAAGATCTGCACTCATATATTACCTCCCAATTGATATGTTGATATGATGATTATATGATATTAAAATTAAAAAGTCAATAATATCAAAATGCTGTCCTGTAATCATTTTTTGAAAAGAAAAACCTCCCAGGGTTAGAATTAGATTAGAAAGAGATAACATTTCAACCCCGGGAGGTGAAAACTATGGTCATTAATATTTTACCAGATTTTCCTTTAAGAAAAAAGATAAAAGAAATTTTAATTGTGTTAATAATAAGTTTAATAAAAGAGAAAAAACAGCAATTAGAGCTCTTTCTAAAAAAGCTTTATCTTTAAACCTTGTTAATCCCATTAACTACTCCTCTACTCAAGCTTTGGTAAATAGATTTAGGAGATTTTTCACATCTCACAAATGGAACTTTATAGAAATTCAGTTAGAAATTGCTAAATTCATATTAAGAAGACTTAAAAGACCATATCTTTCATTGTATGTGCTTACCGATTTTACATATCTAAAGGATAAATGGAGACTTTTAGCTTTTGCTGTTCCTATTGGAGGGAGAGCTATTCCACTTTTAGTTATTCCAGTAAGGAAAGATGATTTTTCTAAGTTAAAATGGAAGAGCGAGGTTGATTTTATTGATTGAAAGTATCTCTTTACTTCTTCCCTTAATTCCAAAAGGCACAGTTTTTATCTTTGATAGAGAATTTACATATAGAAGACTGATGGAATTTCTAAAAGATAAAGGGATGAATTTTGTTATCAGGTTAAAGAAGAATGTTTATGTAAACGAGAAGCTAATAACCATGTTGCCAAAAGGGATTTATGAAGGAGTTCTAATTCATGGGATAGTAGCAAATGTATACATAAGAGGATATGAAGTGATAAATGGGAAAGAAGATTTTTACGCATATGTAACAAGTTTGCCAAAGGAGAGCATAGAATAAAGTTATTAAAGGAGGAATTAAAGAGAGGAATAATAAGCTTCATAAATTTTGCCTTAATAATAATTGAGATATTAAGATTGAGGTTAAAGATAAGCAAGAAAGGAAGAATTGTGCTTATGATTGGGGGTGATTAAAAATGATTACAGATCAGTATCAAAATGAAATTGGCAAATAGGTATGGACATAGGTACCAGCATAGTAATAATAGTAGTAATGAGTTAGAAAGGAAAGAAATAGAAAAAGATAAAATGATAGAAAGAATTAAGGTTCTCTTTGATTTTATCTTATCTTTATTTAATATTTCTTAATCTTGGATCAAGAAGATCTCTTAAACCATCTCCTAAAAGATTAAAGCCCAAGACTAATAGGACTATAGCTAAGCCAGGAAATATTGCAGTCCAAGGAGCAATAATCATAAATCTTCTTGCACTACTTAACATATTGCCCCAAGAGGGATAAGGGGGTTGGACTCCTAACCCTAAAAAACTTAAAGCAGATTCTAATAAAATGCCTAAGGATAAACACAAAGACATTTGAACAATTATAGGAACAATAATATTAGGGAAAATATGTTTAAATAAGATATGAAATTTTCCTCCCCCTATAGCAAAAGCGGATTGAACAAAATCTAAATTTTTAATACTTAAAATTGAGGCACGAACTAATCTCGCAAATTGTGGGGTGTAGACTATTCCGATGGCAATTATTACATTATAAGTTTTTTCTCCTAATATTCCCATGATAAAGATGGCAAGAAGCAAGGGGGGAAAAGAAAAAAGTACATCAACTACTCTCATTAAAAAATTATCTAATTTCCCGCCCCAAAAACCAGAGATTACTCCTATAGATATTCCAAGAAGTGAAGCTATGAGAGTTGCGGAAAAACTTATTAAAATAGAAATTCTACTACCCCATATAATCCTGGAAAGTATGTCTCTTCCAAACTCATCGGTCCCTAAAGGATGTTTAAGAGATGGAGGCTGTAAAATTTCATCATAATTCATTTCAATGGGATCATATGGAGTCCAAAAAATTCCTACTATTGCTATAAGTAAATAAAAAATAATGATTGACAATCCCGTAAGAGCTATATAATTTTTTCTAAATCTTATTAATGTTTTCATTTTTTAATCATATCTAATTCTTGGATCTATAAGAGCATAAATAATATCAGTGAATAAATTTATAATGACAAATAGTAAAGAAATAATTAGAACTATACCTTGTAGAAGAGGATAATCCCTTTGAAAAATAGCATACAAAGCTAATCTTCCCATTCCGGGAAGAGCAAATACTTCTTCTATAACAATCGCTCCCCCTAATAGATATCCTGCATTAAAACCTAAAATTGTGACTATTGGAAGTAATGCATTTCTTAAAGCATGTTTAAATAATACAACTTTTTGGGGAAGTCCTTTTGCTTTAGCTGTCTTAATATAGTCCATTTGAAGAACTTCTAAAATGCTATTTCGAGTAAATCGCATTACTACCGCTCCTAAACCAAGTCCAATAGCCAAGGATGGGAAAAATAGCATTTTTATATTAAGAAATGGATTTTGGGAAAATGGTATGAAATTTCCCATAGGAATCCAACCTTCAAGAGAAGAAAATAAGATAACAAAGAGGGTTGCAAGCCAAAATTGAGGCAAAGAAAGTCCTAAAAGTCCAGTAATTCTAATTAAAATATCAATAACAGGATTTTGTTTTAAAGAAGATAATATTCCTAAGGGAATTCCAATAATTATAGAAATTAACAGAGAAAATATTGTTAATTCTAAACTAAGAGGAAGTCTACTTAAAATATCAGGCAAAACTGGTCTACTTGTTCTTAAAGAGTAACCAAAATCTCCTCTTAGGATTCTTGCTAACCACTCAAAGTAAAGAATAGGAATAGGTTTGTCTTCTCCAAAAATTCTTTTAAGTTCTTCCATTTGCTCAGGAGTTGCTTCTACTTGTGTCCCTAAAAATAGCTCTAAAGCGCTTCCTGGAATTAATCTTACTAAGAAAAAAACTAAGATAGATACTCCAAATAAAACAGGAATGATTGATAATAATCTTTTTATTATATATTTTCCCATTTATCCTCCTTAGGGGGGAATTATGGAACAATTCCCCCCTAAAATTTATACTACTTTTCTATCCATGTATTTGCAAGATAATATAGAGCTCCATTCCCAACTTGTTTGAAGTCTTTTACGTAAGATTTTAGTACTTGAGTTTCATAAGGAACATAGAGAAATATTACGGGAGCCTTTTCTGATATAAGAGCTTGTAATTTATCATATATAGGTTTTCTTTCTTCATATTTTGTTAGCCTTCTTCCCTCTTCTAATAGCCTATCTATTTCTTCGTCTTTAAATAAGAAATTGTTAACTGCTCCTTTGCTATGTAATATGCGATATAAAAATCTATCAGGGTCAGGGTCTCCACCTCTTAGTTCTACCATTGAATCAAAGTCTCTCTTTCTCCATCTATCAATGTACATTCCCCACTCAAGAACTTCTAACTCTGGCTTAAGTCCTATTTTTTTTAGCTGATTCTGTATTACTTGTGCTACTGCTATTCCTCCCTCATATGTTGGGGAACACACTATTTTAAAGGAGAAGCCATTAGGATAACCTGCTTGAGTCAATAATTCTTTTGCCTTTTTAATATTTGGTCTTGAGAATGGTAAGAACTTGACAGATTTTGCCCATCTTTTTACAGAAGCTGGAATAGGACCTGATGGCATTGCCATACCAAATTCAGCAGTAGCAACTATTTCATCTCTATCTATGGCAAGGGCAATTGCTTGTCTTACTCTTATATCATCAAAAGGCTTCCTTGTTGTATTAAATCCAAACGTCCTTACATTTATACCCGGCTTTTGCATTACTACTAAATTTGGATCTTTTTTTGCCTGTAAAATAACACTACCATCATTAATTGTAGCCATGTCAAGAGCGCCTGCTTTTAAACCTGCAAGAAGAGAAGTTTGTTCTGGGATTACTCTAAAGATTACTTCATCAAGATAGGGAAGTCCTTTCTCAAAATAATCAGGATTTCTTACTAATCTCATATAGTTATCAGGGACCCATTCTGCCAATTTAAAAGGTCCTGTTCCTACAACATTTCTTTGTAGATTCCCATATTTTTCAACTTCTTCCTTAGGAACGATGGCACAATTATTAGAAGCAAGTCCACTTAGTAGAGAGGCTAAAGGTGTGGATAGTTTGATCTTAATAGTATATTTATCAATTATTTCAATACTTGTAATAGGTTCAATGTAGGAACGACCTGGTGAACCTGTCTTAGGATCAAGAATTCTTTCTAACGTGTATTTTACATCTTCTGCAGTAAGTTCTCTTCCGTTATGGAATTTTACACCCTTTCTAAGATGGAAAATGTATGTTAAATTATCAGGAATCTCCCATGATGATGCAAGATCTGGTACAATATTTAAGTTATGATCATATTTAACAAGCCTATTATAAAGAAGATCTATTCTTCTAAAAGAAGAAAATGCAGTTACTATGTTGGGGTCTAAGCCTACAACCTCCTGATCCACTCCAATGGTTAGAGTTCCGCCTTTTACCTTTCCAGAGGAGAAAGAAAAGATAACAAACAGAATCATAATGGAAAAAACAAGTAATTTTCTCATTTAGATAACCCCCTTTTAATTATTTTTTTTAATAAACACACTAATTTTCTCACCCCCTTGTTACATTAATTTTAAAGAGTGCAGTTTTTTAAAGACTGTAGCATATTCTAAATCTATCTCAAGACCATGCACTCTTACCATAGATCTATAAAATCCTTTATAAGGGAAATAGGAAAGATTACCTTTAAAGTCTAAACTCTTTTCTTCTCTAAATATTCTAAACTCCTCCAATGCCAAGAACCATTTATTAACTTCTTCCTCCTCCAAAGGAATGTATATGTCTGGAGAGAAATCTTTTAGGTCTTCAAAGTTTTCACCAAAGAGTACATTTTCTAAGGATAAAGAAAAGCTTGAAATTTTTAATATTCTTTGGATAGACTCTAAAATTAAAAAGTGAGTTTTTCTATGGGTTGGGTGCCAGCTTCCACTCCAGTGTGTAACCAAAAAATCTGGTTTTTCTTTAAGTAACATGATGGTAATCTCATTTATAACGGAATCTTTTAGAAGTTCATCCTTTCTAATTCCTAAGCAATCTGAAGTCACCCCCAGGATTTTCTCCGCCCTTTTCATATCTTCATAAAGAGGGTCCTCTTTGGTTCCTGTAAGGGCAATAAACCTTATATCATGCCCAAAAGGAGAGTACTTGACAGCAAGCCCTCCTGCCATAAGTTCAGCATCCATAATATGAGCACCAAAAACTATAATTTTCATCTCTTTTTTGGGGGAAGAGAAATTTTCCCTCCAAATACTGGGTATTTTGCCCCCGATGCGGAAGGAACGTTATTTGGTACTCCAAAGAGCATTTCATCCGCTAATACTCCCCAGGTTACTGCCTCTCTTGCATCATTTGGAATCCCAAAATCCTCATGGGTCTTCACTTTTATGGGATGGAGCCTTTTCTTTAGCCACTCTACTAAGGTTTTATTATGGGTCCCTCCACCACCTAATATTACTTCTTGGAGCTCGTATCCCTTTGGATAAAATTTTTCATAACTATATGCGATGGCTTCCACAGTAAAAGCTGTAAGGGTAGCAACAATATCTTCAAAGGAGAGATTTTTTTCTTCTGCCATTTTTAATACTTCCTTGAAGAAATTTTCTCCAAAAAGCTCTCTTCCTGTAGTTTTTGGTGGCTCCTTTTTTATATATGGATGGTCCATGAGAATGGAAAGAATTTCTTCATTGATCTTCCCTTTTTTAGCTATACTTCCATCGGGATCATATTCAAGTTCTCCATTGGTAAAATATCTTACCGCATAATCGATTAGCATATTTCCAGGTCCACAATCGAAGGACTTTAGAGAGTCCCAGGAAATGTCCTTAGGGAGAAAGGTAACATTGGCGATTCCACCGATATTTTGTACTGCTCTATTTATATTCTCATCCTTAAAAAGAAGATAGTCCACATATACACTCAAGGGAGCTCCATGTCCTCCTCCTGCAATATCCGCTGCCCTTAAATCCATAACAGTAATAGTTTCAAGCCTATCTGCAATCACTGCAGATTCTCCTATCTCCATATGAGCTCCTTTATAGTTATTTTCTTCAGAGGGAGGATCATGATACAGAATTGGTCCCTGGGCTGAAATAGCAAAAAGTTGTTCTTTTTTAATATTTAGTTTATTCAGTAGTTCCAATGCAGCTTCAGAGAAAATTTCTCCAATAGTATGATGGAGTCTTACCAAATCCTTTGCCTGAAAGAAATTAGGAGGGTAAACTTTGAAAATCTTCTCTTTAATCTCCTTAGGATAGGGATATTGAAGATAACCTATAAATTTGATTTTTTTCTCTTCTCTTAATCCCTGAACCTCTATTAATGCACAAGAAATTCCATCACAAGATGTTCCTGACATCATTCCCAAAACTAATCTTTTCTCATTTGGAGAGATATTTTTTATAAACATAAAATTACACCCCTAAGTAGTTAATTCCACATATAATTGATATCTATCTCCTCTTAGGATTGATTCTACAAATTCTCCGGGTTTTTCATCTGTCAAAAAAGTTATTCTCTGTACATAAAAAATGGGATTATTTTTTCCTATTTTTAACTTCTCTGCCTCATAACTATTTGGCATTCTTACCCAGTAAGTTTCTTCTGCCCTTTTAAATACTATTCCATATTTTTTCTTTAAGTATTCATAAAGGGAGCCATTTCCTAATTCTTCTTTATCAATATAAAGGAAAATATCTGATGGAAGATATGCTGTTTGGAGACCCATAGGGCTTTCATCAGCTAATCTTAATCTTTCAAGTTTCCAAACCTTTGTACCTTCATTTATCTTTAGTTTCTCTTGAATTAAAAAGGATGGAGAAATTAATTCCAAATTTAAAATAATACTATCAGGCTTTAGATTCCTTGATAGCATGTCTTGGGTGAAATTGGTAAGTTTTCCTAATCTCTGCTGAACTTGTGGGATACTTACAAAAGTTCCCTTACCTTGTTTTCTATAAAGTAATCCTTCTTGAACTAAATCATTAATAGCTCTAATAACAGTCATTCTTGAAACTTTGTATTTTTGTGCCAATTCTTGTTCTGATGGAATTTTACTTCCAGGGGGATACTCTCCCTTTAATATTTTTTCTCTTATACTTTCTCTAAGTTTATAGTACAAAGGAAGAGGTAAATCCTTCTCCATCTCTCTCCTCTTCATATTATCATATTGATATAACAATTATATGGGAAAAATAAAAATAAGTCAATGGTGATAAAAACTGATCTGTAATCATTTTTAATCACCCCCAATCATAAGCACAATTCTTCCTTTCTTGCTTATCTTTAACCTCAATCTTAATATCTCAATTATTCTTAAGGCAAAATTTATGAAGCTTATTATTCCTCTCTTTAATTCCTCTTTTAATAACTTTATTCTATGCTCTCCCTTCTCTATTTTTGATGTTAAGTAAATAACTAACAATGCTCCCATAAATA